>RFMT01000303.1 GCA_009927565.1 Acidimicrobiia bacterium | reverse complement strand
TTCGATTAACGTGCGACTGACTTCGTCGAATTATCAGCGACTTCAATCGGCAACTGAGAAGACGCGTTGTGCGATATTTCAATGCGGCACCAATCAATTCTCGAAACAGCGGATGTGGCCGATCTGGTCGACTCTTGAATTCTGGGTGCGCTTGAGTACCGACCCAGTACGGATGATTTTCAAGCTCAACAAATTCAACCAAACGTTTGTCTGGCGAAGTACCGCTGCACAGCAAACCAGCTTCTTCGATTCGTGCTCGGTAGTTTGAATTGAATTCATAGCGATGACGATGACGCTCACTTACAACGGGCTCGCCATATGCGTTGGCAACTTTTGTGCCTGGCGTGAGTACTGCATAATAGGCACCGAGCCGCATCGTGCCACCCTTGTCGGTTACTTCGCGCTGATCATTCATCAAGTCGATTACGGGATGAGGTGTAGCAGCATTGAACTCAGTTGAGTTGGCGTCTTTGAGGCCAACTACATTGCGCGCGAACTCAACCGTCATAACCTGCATACCTAGGCAAAGACCAAGACATGGCACTTGATTTTCTCGTGCATATTCGGCGGCGCGAATCTTGCCCTCGATTCCGCGTGGACCAAAACCACCAGGTATCACGATGCCGTCCAGCGAACCGATTGCCTCATCAGCGAGCAAGCCCTCGACATCTTCAGCCTGTATCCAGACCACTTCGATCTGCGCACCGTGATGGAACCCTGCGTGTTTCAAACTTTCGATTACCGAAAGATAAGCATCATGCAGATCAACGTACTTGCCGATCAAACCAATTCGAACTGGCGAAACCGAGGCTTCAATTCGTGCGACAAGTTGCCGCCAATGCGACAAGTCGATTGGTGCGTCAATTCGCAGCACCTCACAAATAACGGTGTCTAAACCCTCGTCATGGAAAATCAACGGCAGTTCATAAATATTCTTGACGTCAACGGCGTTGATAACTGCGCGGTTGTCGACGTCGCATTGATTAGAAATTTTGCGTTTTAGCGAGTCGCTGAGTGGCTCATCGCTTCGACAGACGATTACGTCGGGCTGAATACCGCGACTGCGCAACTCGGTGACGCTGTGCTGAGTTGGTTTCGACTTCTGTTCACCGCTCGGCCCGATAAACGGCACCAAGGTGACATGAACGTAACAAACATTGTCGCGACCGACTTCGTTACGAAACTGACGAATTGCTTCAAGAAAAGGCAAGATCTCAATGTCACCAACGGTGCCACCCACCTCGGTAATCACAACATCTACTTCGTCGTTAACCAAACGACGAATACGACGTTTAATCTCGTCGGTCACGTGCGGAATCACCTGAACCGTGCGACCTAGGTAGTCGCCGCGTCGCTCGGCTGCCAAGACTGCTTGATAAATCGAACCAGTCGTCGCATTTGACGCACGAGTCAGTGGTTCATCAATGAATCGTTCATAGTGACCCAAATCAAGATCGGTTTCACCGCCATCGTCGGTAACAAAAACTTCGCCGTGCTCGAATGGGTTCATCGTGCCTGGGTCAACGTTGATATACGGATCAAGTTTTTGCATCGTCACGCGCAGTCCGCGCATTTTCAAGAGACGACCAAGCGAACTTGCAGTCAAACCTTTGCCAAGACCGCTGGCGACGCCGCCCGTTACGAACACGTGCTTTGGCACTTCGGGCTCCCGTCTTGTTTAACTAAGTGTGGGTTCTCCACAGTGACTATGACGGAAGATAAGCATATCCGAAAACTTAGGTGCGTCGATTCTTGGTACCTGAAGCCGAGAGCAAATCTCTGGCATGCTCGGTCGCAGACTCTTGGGCGACCCCTCCCGAAAGCATGCGGGCGATTTCGGCAACCCGGTCTTCGCCAGAAAGCATCGATGCAGTGGCAAAAGTCTGTTTTGCACGCACAGTTTTAGTCACATTTATTTGAGTCTGGGCCGCGGCGGCAACTTGAGCCAAGTGGGTGACAACCAAGACCTGATGGCGCTGGCCCAAATCTGCCAGAGATTTTGCCACGGCGACTGCGGCCGTGCCGCCGATGCCTGCGTCGACTTCGTCGAACACCAATGTGCCGGGAGCGTGTGTCAAAACGAGTCTTAGTGCAAGCATTGTGCGGGCTAGTTCTCCGCCTGACGCGACTTTGGTCAATGGCAACAACGGCGAACCGGGATTTGCCGACAAAAGAACAACAACATCATCACCCGGGTCATCTCCGACGTTTATAGCGAGCGAAGCGCTTTTCATCGCCAGGGCTTTTAGATGCACCTCAACTGCGGCCGCAAGTTTTGGGGCCGCCGCTCGTCGCTTTGAACCAACGGCTTTTTCGGCTTTCGCCAATTCGATTAGTGCTTTTTCGCGTTGCGCTTCAAGTTCACTTGCTCGTTTTTCAAAACTCTGCAGATCACTTAGTCGCGCGCCCGCTTCGTGACCGTACTTAATAACGTCAGCCAACGTTTCGCCATATTTTCGTCGCAAGTCAACCAACAGTTGTCGTCGCTTACGAATCTCGTCAAGTCTCTCTGGATCTTCTTCGGTTGCTTCGGCTTTCGCACGCAGATCACTGGCGACATCACTAAGTTCTTGTTGCAGTAATCTCAGCCGAGACGCCAATTCACCAAGTGCATCACGATGACCCAGCGCCGAAATTGCCTGAGCCAAGCCATCGTTTGCGCCACCATCTTCGGTAACAGCCGCAACTGCTTGCCAAAGCGCTTCACGATGTGCGACGGCGTCTGCCAACAGGTCTTCTTCGCGCTCGAGAGTTTCATCTTCGTTGGCCTCGTTCAAACCAGCTTTGCTAATTTCTTCGACTTGAAAAGAAAGCAGATCAATTTCGCGAGCCCGCGCTCTCTCATCGCCACCAATTGCCGCCATATTCGCATCAATCTCGGTAAGTCGAGCCCTCGCATCGCGCAGTTCTGTGAGATCTACGCCAGCAAATGCATCGAGCGCGGCACGTTGGGCGCTTTGACCCAGCAAACTTTGATGCGCGTGTTGACCGTGCAGATCTACAAGCGATGTGCCCTGCTCGGCCAAGTTGCCGACCGTAGCCAACCGACCGTTTACATAGGCGCGTGACCGACCATCAAGCGGAACAACTCGAGCCAGCACCACCTCAACGTCTTTGTCGACAAACCGACCTTCTATGCGCGCCTCGCTCGCGCCAGGTCTAATAATGCTTGCATCCGCACGACCACCCACTAGCAGGCTGATTGCCTCAACCAACATCGTTTTACCGGCACCTGTCTCGCCCGTCAATGCAGTGAGACCACCCGTCAAGACAATTTCAAGTTTTTCGATTACGCCTAAATTTTCGATGCGCAATTCACTGAGCACTATTCGTCACCCAGTCCAAACTTTTCGCGAACGATTTGGTGAAATTTTGGCTGCTGTGTGAACCGAACAAAGTGCGCTGAACAACTGTCGGCTTCGATGCTTACGACATCTCCTTGATCGAGGCTGGCCACATGGCGACCATCTATTGCTAGCTCGGCCGGGCGCGTGCCGACAACTTGCATACTCAATGTCTCTGTCGGACCGAGCACAAGACTGCGATCAAACAACATGTGCGGCGAAACAGGAGTAAGCAACATCGCTTTATGTCGAGGAGAAACAACCGGACCGCGTGCAGACATCGAATATGCAGTTGACCCAGTGGGTGTTGCAACGATTACGCCGTCGGCCGAGTATCGAGCAAAAACTTCGTGATTAATCGTGACATCGAGCCAAACTGTGTGGCCCGATTGCTGTCTCTCAATTACCGCTTCGTTCAAGGCCCGCCAAGTCTGGCTTTTGTGTTGCGATTTTAAAGTGACGGCCAACATCATTCGCTCGTCGAGAACAATTACGCTTTTGTCGTCTCTTTTGATCCAACGCTCGAGACGATCAATCAATTCTTCTGGTTCGATTTCTGTTAGATAGCCCAATGTTCCCATGTTCACGCCCAGAATTGGCACCGGCGCACCACCAAGAAGTTCGACTGATCGCAAGATTGTGCCGTCGCCGCCGAGGCTGACCAACAAATCTGCATCTTGTGCCGAGCGATCGGAACCAAATTCACTCAGCCCAAGGGCTGCTGCGTCACCAATTGGCATCCACGCGTTGTGACCATTCTTTTCTAACCACTTTTTCGCATCTCGAATAATCGGCACCACTTCGGGGCGTGTGTGATGCGCCACAAAAATGATGTTCAACGATTCACCCATAACTAACAATCTATTAACTTCAAGACGCAAGTCGGGCGCATTTAGCAACCAATAAGAACTCACGGTTACCGTCGTGCCCCTGAATCGGCGACTCGATTACTCCCAGAATCTCACAACTCATTTGACGTACAAACTCCGAAATCTCTTCATTGACTCGACTATGAACTGCCGAATCAACTATCACACCAGCACCGCGATCAGACTCGGCTTTCGTGGCTTCGAACTGTGGCTTTACCAAAAGAACCAAAATTCCACCATCCTTGATTGCGGATCTCACCGCCGGCAAAACCTCGCGAGCCGAGATAAACGAGAGGTCGACTGTCGCAACATCAAACCGTGGCCCAAAGACTTTGTCACCTTTTTTGACGAGTCGTTTAATTTCGCGTCCATTTGTGTTTTCAATGACAACCACTCGTGGGTCACGGGCCAGCTTCTCGTGCAATAGGTTCTTGCCAACATCTAGTGCAACAACTTGGCGAGCGCCGTATTGAAGTGCGCAATCGGTGAATCCGCCAGTTGAAGCGCCGACATCTAGCACCCGCTTTTCAGCGAGATCAATTGCGAATTCGCGAATTGCCGCTTCAAGTTTCAAACCACCACGGCTTACAAATTTTGGCGCAACAATCAACAACAACTCATCGCCTGGCGCGACCATGTAACCGTGCGAAACTGCAATTGAACCGTTCACAGTAATTTTCCGCTCGTCTATTGCCAGTTGCGCTTCAGCAACAGCGCCAAACAATTTCTTGGCGACCAACGCTTGGTCGAGGCGGACACGTTTCAAACTGCGATGCCTAAGTGCTTTGCCAAACCGATCAAGTCTTCGACAACGAGTTCAAACTTGTGCTCGTTCTGCAATTTCTCAGCACCGACACGATCGATTACGCCTGATAGAGCCAGGGCAAATTTTGCGCCGATAGTTTTTGCAAATGCACCGTCAGTTGAATATCTGTCTCCCACCATCCAGCACGAACTGATCGCGGGTGTTCAACGCTCGTCGCACCAACTCGCCCATCGGGCAAAAGGTTTTCCCGCGATGATTGGCTCAACGCCACTCGCAGTCGCAATTGCCGCCAAAATTGAGCCACCACCGGGTATCACGCCATTCGAAGTCGGATACGTCGCATCATCGTTTGTGCCAATCAATGTTGCGCCAGCACGCACCGCTGCCGACGCTCGACGCATCGACTCAAAGTCAAAGGTTCGATGAAAGCCGACGATCACTGCGTCGATTGCAGAGTCAGTTATAAGTTGCGCTTCAGGCGACGAATCGTCATCGGTTAGTCCTGCGACAATGGCGCCAACACTCTCAACTGCTTCGACTACTCCTGGTCCACCAGCCACCAAAACGCGTTGACCCGGCTTCAACAAAGTCGCCGCTGCCCCTGACGATGTGAGCACATCGCCAACTGCTGGTATTCCAATCGACTTGAGAGTTTCTTCTTGCTGTGCAACTTTGGCGTAAGAATTATTCGTCACAAACAAAACTCGATGTCCCGCCGAGCGCAACGCTGCAATCGCCTCGACTGAGCCAGCAATCGGCTCATGTGATAACCAAACCACGCCGTCCAAATCACACAATATTGGTGCTGCCGAAGAATTCTTCATTGCGGGTTGCCGATTAACGCCATCTCTGCCACCCTTTCAGTGTGCCTCAGTTTGAACCCTTCCGCGCACTTCGATATTCGCCGAAATATTCGCTTGGTGACGTTTGCGCTCAACCATACGATGTGCAAAGCGACGCAGATCGAGAAAGTTATGCCCGTCGCAGCACGCACAACATCGTGCATCTCGACTTGCCAGTTGGACCAGACCCATATCGTCAAGCCGCGAAGACTCTTTCTTCGTGGATCGAATCGGGCGCACTACAACTCGACGCCGAGCCAAGTTTTACCCTTTACCGCATGAAGTTTGTCGATAGCGCCGGTCGCGCGCGTGAGACCGTCGGTGTTATCGGAGCACTTCAAATCGAAGAACCGAACTCAAAAGAAGTCTTGCCGCACGAACAGACAACACCAAAAGCCAAAACTGACCGCCTTGACTTGACTCGCGCGACACAGGCAAACCTTTCACCTATTTGGGGCCTCTCACTGACACCACAACTTTCAACAGCGCTTGTCGAACCTGGCGAATTACTGGGTGCATTCACTGACGAAAATGATGTGCAACACATCGTCGAACGCGTCAACAATCGAGCGCGATGTGCAGTGATCAGCAAACTAATTGCCCAACATCCAGTAGTCATTGCCGATGGCCACCATCGCTATGCAATTAGCCGCACTTACCGCGACGAGAATCCCCAGCTAAAAGATGCAAGATCTACTCTCTGCTATATCAACGAACTGATCGATGAGCAATTAAGCGTTGCGGCAATTCATCGACTTTATGCAGATGTTGAAATTAGCTCGCTATTAAAACAACTTGAAAAGTTCTTTGAAATTGCAGATTTGCCAACACTCACGCCTTCAATCATCGCGAAAATGTCCCAAGACAATCATCTAACTTTTGTCGCGCCGAATGGCCAAGCCAAATCTTTAAAGCCAAAGTCAGAGATGTTCACTAGTGTGCGCAATCTAAACAGTCTGTTTCTTGAACACGCACTTGCCGACATCGAAAAATCAGTCTCGTATCAACATGGCTTTAGCGAAGTCACTGCTCAACTTAAAACCGGCAATTACGCAGCGGCGATTTTGATTCGACCTGTCAGTGTCGCCGAAATTCAGCGCACCGCCGCCGAGGGCCTACTGATGCCACCCAAGTCAACATTCTTCACGCCCAAACTTCAAACAGGCCTCGTCATCCGTCAGTTAACATGAAACTTTGAGAACTCAAGTGAGAAGGTAACGGTGAGTCACTATCTTCAAATTTTAAATGTGCGAGCCTTTTGTGGGCGCGACTAAATCGAGAGATAATGATGTCGAAATGGCACTGAAAACTGAGTCATAGTTTGGCCTGCGTGCGTCTTGCAAATGTAGTTCGAATCGCTATCGCCACAAGCGTAATTTTCATGCTTGTAGTTGTGGTCCCACTCCCTTCGCCAATAATTGAAATCGTTCACGCGGACGCAAGTGAAGGTACAGCCTCCGCACAGCAAGCAATGTCAGCGGGCGAATCCGTGACATGCGTCCTCACAACATCTGGAACAGTTAGGTGCTGGGGCGAAAATACTAAAAATCAAATTAATGATTCCATTACAACACAATTTAATAACCCCACGGCGGCAGACGTTAGTACTAATGGCCAAGTGCAAATCTCTGTTGCGAGCGGCTTCACCTGTGCGCTGAATTCATCGAACATTCTGAAGTGCTGGGGAAGCCAATTGAGCGGGCGGCTCGGAAACGGGAAAACAGACGACATTAATACTGGCATCGCCCAAACAGTTTCCGGTGCTTTTAGCGCTTTTGGCGCTGGGGAAGGCCATGCATGTGCCATCACTACTACAGGTGCAGTTCAATGCTGGGGCTACCCCGGATCCAATATTGGTTCAGGCGCCGAAGGCAACCGAATTGGAGACGGCACTCGCAGTGCTGGCGCTGACACGCCAGTTCAAGTAACTGGACTTACTAGTGGGTTTTCACTTGTAACAAGTGGCTCGAAACATTCATGTGCATTATCAACTAGTGGAACTGTTAAATGTTGGGGAACAAACTCTCAGGGTCAACTGGGAGACAACAGCACAACCAATCGAAATACACCCGTAGATGTGAGCGGCATTTCCGGAGCAACGGCCATCACATCTGGCGATGAACACACGTGTGCTTTAGTTAGTGGCGGAACAGTCAAGTGCTGGGGTTTCAATAATAACGGCCAGCTAGGCGACGGAACTACAACTAGAGCGCTGACACCCGTCGACGTCAAAGATATTTCTGGCGCAGCTATTTCTGGAGCATCAGCCATCTCTGCAGGAGTCCAGTACACGTGTGCTCTGATTGGTAACGCTGTTAAGTGTTGGGGTCGAAATGATTTTGGTCAGCTTGGTGATGGAACAACAGTCAACCGTTCAGTACCAGTCACAGCAGTCGCAAGTGGTGCCACAGCAATGACTGCTGGCTATTTTCACACCTGTGCTCTGATAGGTAGCGATGTTAAGTGTTGGGGGCGCAACAATTATGGTCAGCTTGGTGATGGAACAACCACCGATCGCTCTACACCAATGTCCGTGGTCGCAGCAAGTGGCGATTCGCTTCCAACATTCGGATCGCCGCTCCTTACCGTCACTTATGACGGAAACAACCAGACGTCGGGTACTGCTCCTTCTGACTCGACAAAATATTCAAGTAGCGGCACGGTCACAGTGCTTGGCAATACGGGCACACTTGCAAAATCTGGTTACACCTTTAATGGATGGTGTACTACCCAACCCGCTGCAGGTGCAGCATGCACCGGTACCTCGCGTGCGACAGGGTCAACGTTTACTATCTCTGCCGATACCACTTTGTACGCAGTATGGGCAGCAGTTCCTGTTGCGCCAGTTCCCGACGCATCAGAAACAACTACCACAACTACGACAACGACTGCTACGACTGCTACGACTGCTACGACTGCTACGACTACGACCACCACTCCTACAACGACCACACCCCCGTTATCGACGACGACCACTAGCACTGTTCCCAGAACTTTTGTAACCACAACGACTACCACTCCACCTAGTCGTCCACGGCTCTCAGTGCCTGGCATCGTCTCGCCGACAAAGTTGACCGTACTTGTGCCAACTCAACAAACCGACTCAACGGAAATTATCGCAGAGTATCTTCAATCACTCGAAATGAAGAACCAAAGTCAGATTGCAGATAAGTTGCGCGACGCCGTTAGTGCCGCAGCGCCTGCAATACGTATCGCAGTTGCCGACGCAGTTGAGCGACTCGCCAAAACGCTAGAAAACAACGATTCAACTCAACTTGAAGTCATAAAAGCAAAAGCAGCAGTTGCAGATGCTTCTGCCCAGACAATTCTCGTTGCGCTCAACGCATCAAAGGGCAATGTGAATTCTTTAGCGTTACCAGTGACGAAGAATTCGACACTTCCAGAGCTAGATCCAGGTAAAACAACAATAATTACCCCAAAGGGAACAGAAACCGGAAAAGTTGCCGTTGTCGCGGGCTCAACACTCGTCTTGAGCTCGCCAAAAGAGAATATCTCGTTAGCAATGACTGCAATCGACGCATCCGGCAACAAAGTGCCAGTCAGCGATAACAATTCCGTCATTGTTGATCACGGGCAGTCACTCGCTTTGACAGGTTCAGGTTTCAAACCAAAGAGTGAAGTTAAAATTTGGATTTTTTCAAACCCACGCAGCATCGGCGCAGTGGTTACCGATGCCAAAGGTTCATTCGCAGCCGAAGTGGCCATACCCGACAACCTTGTTCCTGGAGACCACACTGCCCAAGTCAATGGCAGTAGTAAAGACGGAAGTTTACGTTCGCTCAACCTTGGACTAGAAGTTGATTTCCCCGCACAAACACCTGAAGGATATACAAAAACGCCTCCCAGTGCGCGTGCGGCAAGCGTGTTCTTTAGAGGCAACGACTCAAAAATGAATTGGAAGACGATACAGCAACTAAAAAAGATTTTGCCTGTGCTACGTAAAGCCCGCTCAGTGACCGTGCTCGGCTATTCGCATTCAGACGCTTCGCAAAATAGCGAAGCCGCTATTGAACTATCAAGGCGACGAGCAAAGAATGTAGCGATGTGGTTGCGTCAACACAAGATCGTAGTTGTCTCTGTTACCGAATATGGCTACGACAAGCGCACGTCAAAATATAGACCTGCGCTCAACCGAAGAGTCGAAATCAGATGGTCTGACTAACGCTTACTAAAGCAAGGAATAAATAAAAAAATTTATTCGCCGAGGGTATTTAGACGATCAGCGACATCGGCAAACTTTGCGTCGCTGTTTTGAATCTTCAAGAACAAGCGTCGCGCACTCGCGATATCGCCGGCACGGTCATAAAGATCTGCCAACACATACCACTCACGAAGGTGATGCTCTTGCACCTTGTGCGGATCACTCGTGCCGTGAGTCATCATCCGCACTGCACTCTGAAGTTCGCCCTGATCGGCCAGTGCACCGGCCGCAACGATGCGACCTTCTGCCAAAAGTGCGGCAGGTGGCGACAATAATTTCATCGACTCCCAAAGTTCTGTGACTTTTTCGTAGCGTCGCAAGGCGCGGTAACAATCTGCGAGCACCGGATGATTTACAACTTCTCCCGGCTTGATGCCACGCGCAATCTCGAGTTGATCGGCAGCATCTTGCCAACGACCAAGCCGATACATCGATAGACCCGCGACTTCATGAACAATCGCTAGGCCAACTACTTGCGACAAAAGCGGCATTATCAGTTTGCGCGCTTCTGAGTAGCGATGGGCCTCGAAGGCATGAAGTGCTCGTGCCAATCGCTCGATCGCTCGATCTGCAGTTGCGCCAAGTTGCTCTTTGATTTTGTTCGCATCGCCCGGTTCAACATTTTTGATGCTGACAGTCATTAACCGATCGTCGTCATCATCGCGCCTAGGTGCACGATTCGAATTTCGGCCACCACTTGGCTTTCGCGTTGAACCTTCGTCATGCCAGCGTTCACGTGTGTGTTTTGCCGGGGGGTATGGATCTTTGCCGTATCGACGGCCACCAGTTTTGCGTTTTACTTCGTCTGATCTGCGCTGCGCATCTGTGCGCGTGTCAGGGGCACGGTCACGATCATCGCGGCGCGGACGATCACGATCATCGCGAAGCGGACGATCACGATCGAAACTACGAGCCGGACGATCTGAACGGTCACGACGGTCACGATCATCGCGGCGCGGACGATCACGGTCGAAACTACGAGCCGGACGTTCTGAACGATCACGGCGCGGGCGGTCACGATCATCACGGCGAGGACGATCACGATCGAAACTACGTGCCGGACGATCACGGTCGAAACTACGTGTCGGTCGATCTGAACGATCACGGCGGTCACGATCATCACGGCGCGGACGATCACGTCGATCTTCCCGACCCTTACCTGCGGGCCGTGGCGGACGACTGCCTCTTACGAAAGGCTTTGCTGGACGACCAGTTCGTTCGCCACGATCTCTGCGAGGGCGACGCTCAGAATCAGGGTTTTCGTCGCGTGGCATGGCAAATTGACGCTATCGCCAAAACAACCAATAAAGACTGATGCTGCGAAATCTAATTCGTGAAGAGCATTACTCCGTCTTCGAGTGGTGACTTGCGAAACATTTTCTTATCTGCTTCATAGTTCTGCGGATTAAGCCACGGCTCTGAGTTGCCTTGTTTGGGCATCTTGTGCATAGTTCGCTTCATGTAGCCAGAAGAAAATTCTTCCAACCATTTTCGCGGTTGCATGTTCTTGTCAGAATCGCGCAATGTTGGTGTGCAGACTGATGTTTTAGTTTTGCGCATGTGATTCAAGAGCCGACACACATATTCGCAAGTCAAGTCGGCGCGCAAAGTCCACGACGCGTTGATGTAACCGAACGAAGAAACCAAATTCGGCACTCCCGAATAAGCACAACCCTTATACGTCCACGTCTCTGCGAAGTTGACGGGCCGCGAATCGATGGAGAAATCCATTTCACCGAGTGTTACAAGTTCGATACCCGTCGCGGTAACGATGATGTCAGCGTCGAGATGATTCCCTGACTCGAGTTCAATACCGGTTGCGGTAAAAGATTTGATGGTGTCTGTTGCGACTTCGGCTTTACCCGATCTAATAGCTACGAATAAATCACTGTCGGGCACCAAACAGATTCGCTGATCCC
>RFMT01000336.1 GCA_009927565.1 Acidimicrobiia bacterium | reverse complement strand
GCATCGCCTCGGCGGTACGACGATCATCATGGAACATTTTGATGCAGAAGAATATTTGAACTTGATTGCCAAACATAAAGTCACACATTCGCAGCTTGTGCCAACAATGTTCGTTCGAATGCTGAAACTTGACGAAAAGACTCGCCAGAAGCACGACACCTCAAGTCTGAAATGCGCAATTCACGCCGCAGCACCCTGCCCTGTAGAGGTTAAGAAGAAAATGATCGACTGGTGGGGACCAGTTATTCACGAATATTACGCCGGCAGTGAAGGCAACGGCTTTGTCTATTGCAACTCTGAGCAGTGGCTCGCGCACCCTGGCACAGTTGGCATGGCGCTTAATGCGACTATTCACATCTGTGACGAAGATGGCAAAGAATTGGCACCGAACGAGTCAGGCACTGTTTATTTTGAAAGCAACGTCAATTTTGAATACCACAATGACCCGGAGAAGACCAAGAGTTCGAGAGATCCGCTGGGACGTGGGTGGACAACGCTCGGTGACGTCGGTTATCTCGATGAGGATAAATTTTTGTATCTAACTGACCGAAAAGCCTTCATGATCATTTCGGGTGGCGTGAATATTTATCCCCAAGAGTCAGAGAATGTCCTGATCAACCATCCAAAGGTTGTCGATGTCGCCGTCTTTGGAGTACCAAATGACGAGTTTGGCGAAGAAGTAAAAGCAGTCGTTCAGCCCGTCCAATGCCGACAAACTCTCAGGAGGCACTCGAATTAGAGGGCGAATTGAAATCCTTTTGTCGTGCCTCGCTTGCAGATCTCAAGTGTCCACGGTCGATTGATTTTCGACCTGAACTACCCCGACATCCAACGGGCAAACTTTACAAGCGTTTACTCAAAGACGAGTATTGGAAGAATGCGGGCCGCGCAATCTAATTGTGCGCGAAAGCAAGTTTTCACAAAGTGAAGCATCCATTTCTTAGACACAATTCGCCGATCGCATTTGCTCACCGTGGTGGCGCCAGCGATGCGCCCGAAAACACGATGCCAGCGTTTCAGCGCGCAATAGATCTCGGATACATATATATAGAGACTGACGTTCATGCCACCAAAGATGGCGTCTTGCTTGCTTTTCATGACGACGACCTTTCGCGAACTTGCGGGCGGCCCGGTTTAATCAGCGAACTAAATTACGACGAAGTGAAAATCGCACGAGTAAGCGGAACCGAACCAATACCGCTACTTGAAGACTTGATTTCTACTTGGCCATACGCTCACATCAACATCGACTGCAAATCGGATCAAGCACTGGCACCACTTTCAAAACGCATTGCCCGCGGAGATCTCTTTGAACGAATTTGTGTTGGTTCGTTCAGTGACAGACGGCTCAATAGTTTGCGAGATCAGTTTGGAGAAGATTTGTGCACGTCGATGGGCCCTCGAGACGTCACCAAGTTACGTCTAGGCAGTTGGGTACGGCGCACGGGCAGCTTTCGAAACATCCACGCCGCTCAGGTGCCCGTCAGTCAGGGGCCACTGACAATTGTCGACAAACCCTTTATACAGGCGGCTCATAATGCTGAAATCCAAGTGCATGTTTGGACAATCGACGACGAAGACGAGATGACTCGACTATTAGATCTCGGCGTTGACGGCATAATGACCGATAGACCTGAAGCTTTAAAAAAAGTATTGATTTCGCGTGATGCTTGGCATGGCAACTGAGATATTGTTAGCACCATGAGAGTAGATGCCAACTTTTTCTGCACAGTTCCAATGGATGACGCTGGAAAGGTAGCGCCAAAAAATCGTCGTTACGGCAACGACAGCGTAATCGAGTGCTATAAAATCTCGTCGCCTGGGCCAAGACCGCCGAGGAAGTCGGAATCGACACAATGTGGCTCACCGAACATCACTTCCAATACGAGGGCTACGAGGTCTTGCCGAATCTAATTTTGTTTGGCCAGCACCTGACGAGCGTCACAAAAAATCTGCGGCTTGGTCAAATGTTCAATGTTGTGCCGCAGTGGCACCCTTTGCGTCTCGCTGAAGACTTCGCAATAGCCGACATCGTTACAGGTGGACGAATGGAGTTCGGCGTAGGTCGTGGCACTGTACCCCGTGAAGCATGGAGTCTGGGCACTGTTGTCGCATCAGGCGACAATGCGATGAGTGCAGAACACGACCGCATCAATCGCGAGATATTCGAAGAAAGCATGGAAGTAATAAAACTTGCGTGGTACAACGAGCGCTTTTCGTATCGTGGAAAGCATTTTGTGTTTCCTCCCGATGAGATACCAGATCGCGGTAGCTACGTCGACGACTTGACTTTGATACCGAAGCCACTTCGCCACGTTGATGTTTATCAACCAGTTACCTCGCCCGAGACAATCGAATATGTACCGAGGGCTGGACACAAAGCCGTCTATTGGTTGCAAAACGCCGATAGCCAGAAACAGAAGTGGGATCGTTACGCCGAAATTCGTCAAGACATGGGCGACCCAGTTGCGCCTGGCGAAGATCGAACTTTGGTGATGAATATCCATGTCGCAAAGACGCGCGAAAAAGCAATGATCAAGGGCAAGCCTGGACATGACGAGTTTGCGAACTTTCTCTCTCCATATGGTCGCTTTTCTTCATACCGCAACCCAGACGGCAGCAAGGTTGCATTTAACCACTGCCCTACGGTTCAAGAGTCGATTGATCAGAAGATACAAATTATTGGTTCGATCGATGATGCGGTCGACACTTTAGGTTTTTGGCGAGATTTACTCAACCTCAAAAATATTTGCTTCTTCTTTGATTACCCCGGCGTGACGCGAGAAGAAATGTCGGAGCAGATGCATCTCGTTGTCGAGGAAGTTTTTCCGAAACTGGGCGAAAAAGTCGAACGACGACCACTACCGAATCTTCAACCACTGATCTAATAATCAGTTGATCTAGCGAGCACACAGAAATGTTGCTTCAGAATTGCAAAATCGATGGATACGCACAGCTTCAAGATGTGAGGATCGTCGGCGATCTAGTGTCGGAGATCGCAAGTAATCTTGTCGCATTCGAAAAAGAGCAAGTTATTGATGCGAACGGGTCACTGCTGACTTGCTCACTTGCCGAACCACACGCCCATCTGGACAAGGCTTTTTTGGCTGAACGAGTTCATAATCCAACTGGCGACTTGATGGGTGCGATCATGGCGATGGAAGCCGCGAGCGGTCTAATAACAATTGCTGACACAATCGAACGTGCAGAACGTGCCGTGCGACTAATGGTCTCGAACGGAGTCACTGCAATTCGGACTCATGCAGACGTCACCGAACGGAACAATCTCGACGCGGTTCAAGCACTAGTCGAGGTACGTAATCGCACACGAGGTTTAGTAGATCTACAAATCTGTGCGTTACTCGGGTGGCCCCTTTCGGGTGACGCCGGCAAAGAAAATCGTGACCGTGGTCGACGCGCGATCGAAATGGGTGCTGACATTCTGGGGGGTTGTCCGCACCTCGATGTCGACCCAAACGGTGCCAATATCGCCCTCGTCGAACTCGCTGGTGAACTCGGTTGCTCTCTTGACTTACACACCGACGAGCACACTGATTCAAATCGCCTCTCGCTAGAAGACTTGGCAAATCGCGTAATCAGTTCGGGTTTAGAACAGGCCGTCGTCGCCAGCCACTGTGTCAGTCTGGGTATGCAGACCGAGAGCGTTCAAATGCGAGTTTCAGAGCGTGTAGCGCAAGCCGGCATCAGTGTCATTGCTTTGCCACATACCAACCTCTTTTTGCAAGGTCGAGATTGTGCAACTGCCACTCCTCGGGGACTGACGGCAGTATCAAATCTGCGAAAGTCAGGCGTACCGGTTGCTTTCGGGGCTGACAATTTGCAAGACCCGTTTAATCCAATCGGTCGAGGCGACCCACTCGAAAGTGCTGGCCTCGCAATACTCACTGCCCATTTATTGCCCAATGACGCATTTGATTCTGTATCAAAAGTTGCGCGACAAGTCATGGGACTCACAACAGCGGGACCTCAGGTCGGGGCGACGGCCAATTTGATTTTGACCCAAGCGGGTTCGACTCGAGAAGCCATCGCCAATACACCGGCGCGAAACTTGGTTTTATATAGAGGTCAAATCACCCATTCGCGTTTGGCTGCAGTCAACTAATCAACTATTCTCTAGACGTGGCTGGGGCACTCGGGTTCAAAAACGTCGGAATGACGTTTCCTGACGGCACGAAAGCACTCGGCGGAGTTTCCTTCGATGTCAACCCTGGAGAATTCGTAACAGTTGTCGGACCCTCTGGTTGTGGTAAGTCAACATTGTTGCGGATCGCGTCAAATCTAGAAACCGAAACCGAAGGCAAATGCGAAGTCGACCGCAACAGCATTGGTTACGTCTTTCAGGATGCAACACTTCTGCCGTGGCGAAATGTTCGAAAAAATATCGAAATAATCGCCGAACTGCACGGAATTGAAAAAGTGCAGCGAGCCAAACTCGCTCAAGACGCGATCGATCTTGTGGGGCTCACAGGTTTCGAGGACAAATACCCCCGACAATTGTCGGGCGGCATGCGCATGCGAGCATCGCTCGCCCGATCTCTTGTAATGAAGCCGCGCGTCTTTTTATTTGACGAACCTTTTGGCGCACTAGATGAGATCACTCGCGAACGACTGAACGACGAATTGTTGCGACTGTTCCAACTTGAAGGCTTCGCGGGTTTGTTTATTACACACTCGATTGCCGAAGCGGTCTATATGTCGACAAAAGTTTTGGTCATGTCGGCTCGACCCGGTCAGATAGTTGGCAGTTTTGAAGTTCCTTTCAGTTATCCGCGCGCACATTCATTGCGCTATGAGCCGAAGTTTGCCGAAATCTGCGGCGAGGTTTCGCTAGCCCTTCGAGGAGCACTCGTATGAACGCGTCGAACAGCATCAAAGTAACGAACACAATTGATCAATCTGTGCCACCTAGTTTGCGCGTTGACGATGCGCCTCGCGAAACCAGCGATCGAAATTTAATCAGTGACTTCGCAGGCCCGATTGTTGTTTTCGCAATCTTCATAGGCGTTTGGTATTTGCTGTCGACTCGCCTATTGCCTCCTCAAAAAAGATTCTTGTTGCCAACCCCCCACCGAGTCGTGCAGGAAGGCTTCTTAACTTGGTCTGTCGGCGAACAACGCGGTTTGAAGCCGATTTTGAGGTCGCTGTGGGACTCGATCAAAATCGCCGTGATTGGTTTGTTCATCACAATCCTGATTGGTACAACACTGGCGACCCTAATGGCCACTCGGCGATGGATGGAGCGGGCAACTTGGCCATATCTAGTTGCGTTGCAGTCGGCCCCAATCTTGGCAATGACACCTTTGATTCGGGCACTAATCGACGGCATTACATTGCAAAGAATTCTCGTTGTCGTGCTGATCGCGTTCTTTCCGATTGTCAATAACACGTTGTTCGGCCTTCTCTCGGTCGACAAAAGCCAACACGAACTTTTTTCGCTTCATGGAGCCAGTAAATTCACTCGGCTGCGAAAGTTGCAGTTTCCAGCTGCGATGCCAAACATCTTCGTTGGACTTCGAATTTCGGCCGGTCTTTCAGTCATTGGTGCCGTAGTTGGTGACTTCTACTTCCGTCAAGGAGGCGTTGTCGGTATCGGTGCGCAGATTGATATTTACCGTGGGCGGCTTTGGGGTGCCGAGTTGATTGCCGCGATCATCTTGGCCAGCATTTTCGGTTTAGTCGTGTTCATCTTGTTCGGGCTGCTCTCAAAAGTAGCGATCGGCAAGTGGCACACGACAACAAGAGGTCGGTGACGATTTCTTGACGAAAAATAAAATAATAAGTAATGCAAGGTAAGTGAAAGTAATAGATAATTGGTTGCAATTTAATCCAGCCCCAGACAACAACAGGAGAAATAAATGCGAAGAAAAGCAACTGCTCTCTTCGGTGCTCTGTGCTTGGTCACCCTTGCCGCTTGCGGTAGTGATGACGACACAGCAACTGAAGAAGTAACAGAAGAAACAGAGGCTGCGCCAGCAGAAGAGACGACCACCGAGGCCGTTTCACTAGCCGGTATCTGCCCAGACACAATCACCTTCCAGACTGACTGGAACCCAGAATCAGAACACGGGTTCTTGTACAACATGGTTGGCGAAGGTTACGAAGTTGACGCCGCTGGCGTTCGAGTAACCGGACCACTCGTATCGAAGGGTCAAGACACTGGTGTCAAGATTCAAGTTCGTGCCGGTGGCCCAGCAGTAGGTTTCAGTTCACCGACATCGTTGATGTACCAAGACCCAGAAATCTTCTTGGGTTTTGTTAGCACTGACGGTGCAGTACAAGACTCGGGCGAGTTCCCAACAATGAGTGTTGTGGCTCCGTTCAATATCAACCCACAGATAATCATGTGGGACCCAGCAACGTATCCAAACGTAAAAACAATTGCCGACCTTAAGGCAACTGGCGCGAAGATCCGTTACTTTGGTGGTGCTGCATATATGGAGTACTTCACTGCAAACGGCATTCTCGATGCAAAACAAGTTGACGGCAACTACGACGGCACACCAGCCAACTTCGTAGCAGACGGCGGCAAGGCTGCACAGCAAGGCTTCGCAACTTCAGAGCCTTACTACTATGAGAACGTCCTCACAGACTGGGCGAAGCCAGTTGCATATCAGACAGTTCACGACGCAGGTTGGACAGCATATGCCCAATCACTCGGTGGATTGCCTGCAACAATCGAAGCAAACAAAGACTGCTTGAAGCTTCTTGTACCAATGATTCAGCAATCACAAGTTGACTATGTAACAGATCCTGCTCGCGCCAACGCGTTGATCCTTGATCTTGTTACTCAGTACAACAACGGTTGGTTGTATGACGCTGGCCAGGCTGCAGCAGCAGTTGAATTGGGTCTCTCTAACAAACTCATCGCCAACAGCCCAGACGGAACATTGGGCAGCTTTGATCTTGACCGAGTAACCAAGTTCATTGAGATTGCAGTTCCAACTTACGAAAAGATTGGTGCAAAGATGCAAGAAGGCTTGACAGCTGCTGACATCGTCACCAACGAATTCATCGATCCAACTATTGCATTGCCATAACGATCAATAGTTAGAAATTGATACCTCGGGGGGCGCTTGCGCCCCCCGAGTGTCATTTACGGCTTAATTTATTTTCCGAAGTTGAAAGTCGAAACTTCGGCGAGT
>RFMT01000205.1 GCA_009927565.1 Acidimicrobiia bacterium | reverse complement strand
TCTCGAGACGTTGGCGATCATCGCCTACAAGCAACCGTTGTCGCGCTCACAGATTGCCGCAATTCGAGGTGTTGATCCCGAGGCCGTTATGCGAACTCTTCAAGCGCGCGGTTACATCACCGAGGTTCAACGCGATGATGGTCCAGGACAGGCCGTTCTTTTTGGCACGACGCCCTTATTCCTAGAGCGTCTCGGCATTGCCTCGCTCGACGACTTGCCGAGCATCGCCGACTTCATTCCTGATGCGAGTGTGGTCGAAACTCTTGAGCGTAGTTTACGAGTCGTGCCTGAAGACCCTGCGACGCCAGAGCAATAAAAGCAAAATATTGAATCTTGATGTCTGGCGAAATCGCGTTTGGCGCATCAGGCGAAATTGAAAGTGAAGAAGGTGAGCGCCTGCAGAAAGTTTTAGCGCGAGTCGGATGGGGATCGCGTCGTGAGTGTGAAGTTTTGATAGAAGACGGACGTGTCAAGGTAAATGGTGAAGTCGCTGTCTTGGGGCGACGGGTAAAAACGCAATCGGACAAGGTTGAAGTTGACGGAGTTGTAATCGGTGTCGCACCTGGCCTTGTCTATTATTTGCTAAATAAGCCTGTTGACGTCATAACGACTTCGAAAGATACCCACGGCCGTAAAACAGTTGTTGAACTTGTGCCGCTTGAGCCAAGAGTGTTTCCGGTGGGTCGACTAGATGCCGACACGGAGGGCTTGTTGATCTTGACCAACGATGGCGAGTTGGGGCATCGATTGACACATCCGAGCTTTGGTATCGAAAAAGAGTATTTAGCTCATGTTAAATGCGGTCAGAATGGCGTCAGCGAATCTGCCTTGAAGAAATTACGAGAGGGAGTTGAACTCGACGATGGCGTTACTTCGCCAGCCGAAGTGGGGCAAGTGCAAACTGGTGTGTTACGAATAGTGATTCACGAAGGACGCAATCGTCAAGTTCGTCGCATGTGTGACGCGGTCGGTTATCCGATTGAGCGCTTGGTTCGAGTGCGAATTGGGCCAATTATCGATCGCACTCTGGCTCCTGGCAAATGGCGACATTTATCAACGGGCGAAGTCGTCGAGTTAAATCAGGCCACTACAAACTGACCCAACGGTAGAATTTGACGGTGGCTACGCGTCGAGCGAACGTTCTCGGTCTTGGATTGATTGGTGGCTCGCTGGCTTTGGCATTGGCAAAGCACGGCTACAACGTCTCTGGCAGCGATGCAAACAGCGAAGTTGAACAGTCAGCCATAGCGCGCGGCGTGATTAGCGCAATCGGTATCGACTCTCTTGCCGAAATCAGTTTTGTCGCAACGCCTGTTAGTTCGATACCAGATCAAGTCAAGTTGGCACTTTCAAAAACATCGGGCATTGTCACCGACGTAGGCGGGGTTAAGTCTTCGGTAGTCAATTCAGTTTCCGACCCACGATTTATCGGTGGACACCCGATGGCCGGAAGTGAATTGGCTGGGCTTGATGGTGCTGACGACACATTGTTTGAAGGTGCTGTTTGGGTGTTGACGCCATCGGCTGGGTCTTCTGATGAAAGTTTCGAAAATTTGGCAAAGATAATTCGCAAACTTGGTGCAGAAATCGTCGTACTTGATGCTGAGCGACACGATCGCTTGGTCGCTGTTGTCAGTCATCTTCCGCATTTGACTGCGGCGACTTTGATGGGCTTAGCGCACTTGACTGCTGAAGAGCACGTGGCAGTTTTGCGATTGGCCGCTGGCGGCTTTCGCGACATGACACGAGTTGCGTCAGGCTTGCCACAAATTTGGCTTGATATCTGTCGCGAGAATCGTGTCGCAATTTTAGATGCCCTTGACGGAATGATCTCTGGTCTAACCGAGATGCGCGCGATAGTTGAGTCTCAAGATAACCAGGCATTGCTGACACGCTTGTCAACTGCACGAAATGCGCGAGCGAACTTGCCAGGTCGAGTACACGAATTAATGGACGTCTGTGAAGTACGCGTGCCGATACCTGACCGCTCTGGCGCTGCGGCCGAGATCTTTACGCTGGCTGCCGACCTAGGTGTGAACATCGCGAACTTTGAGGTTTCGCACTCTGTCGAGGGTGACCGTGGCATTCTTGTGCTGATCATCGATAAAGCCAGCGCTGAGATGTTTCGCGGGGGTTTAATGGCGCGCAAATTTCGTCCGAGCATTCAGACTGTTGCATGACAACTCGAGGTAACAGCAATTTAGTTTCGGTGCCAGGATCAAAATCAATCGCCAATCGCGCGCTTGTCTGTGCGGCACTTGCAAGGTCTGAATCTGTGATTTCGAATTGCGCACCGGGTGACGACACCGAGGCGATGATTGACGCACTTCAGATTTTAGGTGTCGGTATCAAACGCAACGCCGGCGAAGTTGAAGTTTCTGGAAATTTGAACCTTGAAACGACCCACGAGTTGATTTTGAATGCAAAGTTGGCAGGAACTACGTCACGATTTTTGACTGCACTCTGCAGTTTGCGCAAGGGCACTACAACAATTGATGGTGATGCAGCGTTACGCACTCGACCAATGCATGATCTGCATAACGCGCTTCGTGAACTTGGCGCTCAGGTGTCGCCGGTAGATCAAGACGGACACCTACCCGTGCGCGTTTCGAGAGGCACGCAATGGCAGACAAAGGTTGCCGTCAGCGCAAGTATGTCGAGCCAATTCACGAGTGGGTTGATGATGATTGCACCTTGTTTGTCGTCGGGGCTTGAAATCGTTCTCAGCCAAGAGGTTGTCTCGCGTGGCTATATCGAAATGACTGTCGGGGTAATGCGCGCGTTCGGTGTAAGCACTGACTTTTCGGGCAATCTTATTTGGGTCAGTCCAGGCGAATACCACGGCACGAGTTTTGATGTCGAGCCAGATGCGTCTTCGGCGAGTTATCCACTTGGTGCGGTGGCAATCAGTGGCGGAACGGTGACGATTGAGGGTTTGTCGCGCGGCAGCCTGCAAGGCGATGTTGAGTTCGTCGACTTGTTGTCGCGCATGGGCTGCGAGGTGAGCGAGGGTGCTAAGGGTCTAACGCTAAGTAGACGAAAAGATCGACCCCTACGTGGCATTGAGGTGAACATGGCTCAAATCAGTGATTGCGTGCCGACTTTGGCGGTTGTGGCGATGTTTGCCAAGACGCCGACTCAGATTGGCGGTGTTGGCTTTATTCGCAACAAAGAGAGCGACCGAATCGGAGATTTGATCGGCGAGTTGAAAAAACTTGGCGCAAACGTCAGAGAAACTGATGATGGCATGGTGATTTTGCCCAGTCCGCTACACGGCGCGACTCTGGAGACGCATCACGATCACCGGTTAGCAATGGCCTTCGCACTGATTCAGCGTGAAGTTGATGGTGTAGTTATCAACAACCCTGCGGTTGTGAGCAAGAGCTGGCCGAATTATTTTGAAGTTTTGCACTCATTTTATGTTTCGTAAAAATTCATTTCGAGTCGAATAATCGTTGTCAAAGGTATCTGTGTTCTATAATCGGCTTTTACAGAAAAAGGAGTTTCGGTTTTGACGCAAGCACGTGAGATTATGACTTGGGAGTCTTTCGGTGTCGCAAGTCGCGAATTGGCGATGAAGGTGGCTAAAGATGGCTATGAACCTGACATAATTTTGGCGATTGCACGTGGTGGCTTGATGGCCGCCGGAGCACTTGGGTATGCACTTTCTGTAAAAAACACCTACACGCTTAATGTTGAGTTCTATACGGGTGTTGACGAACGGCTACCAATACCTATTGTTTTGCCGCCGGTGCCAAATTTGATTGACCTGAAAGATTCGCGCATCTTGATTGTCGATGATGTCGCTGACACTGGACATACTTTAAAACTTGTAAACGATTTCTGTCATGGCCAAGTGAAAGAGTCGCGCATCGCCGTGCTGTATGAAAAGCCGCATTCAATTGTCAAGTGTGAATATGTCTGGAAGATGACCGACGAATGGATCAACTTCCCGTGGAGCGACAAAGAACCCGTGGCAAAACGGGCTTTCAACGTTCGCGACGCCTGATTCAGTTTCTACTGATCTAAAATAGTTAGCGCGGCATTTTTGCCGCTCGCACCCCACACGCCAGCACCAGGAAACGTTGCGGCTCCCGTCAGAAATAGTCCCTTGATTGGGGTTCGATAGCGGGTTAGTTCGGGTTGCGAATTGAGAAGTGCCGCTAGCGGGCCACCACTAAAACTTGTTGCGTGACCTTTTGGCAAGAAGAACTCCGCTTCGTAGTGCGCCGGAGTCATGCATCGCCAATCGGCAATCGAATTGATGAAGCCTGGCTCTACCAATTGTGAATATTTCTCGAGCCAGCGATAGGGTTCGGCCTTGCTCGTCCATCCACCCTTGAATGAAAAGGGCGTGAACAGAGACTCGAGACTAAAAACATGGTCAGTTGAGTTGGTCATCGACGGATCAAGAATTGATGGCAGATTGACCAGCATCGCCGGTTGGTCAAGAATCTCGCCCCGTGAAATCATCTCAAAACCCCGATGTAATTCGTCTGTAGTGGGCGTAACGATCAAAGTTGATGATAGAGGATCGACACCGAGATCTTCGAAAAGTTTGTTGTCAAGATTTGAGTATCGCGGTTTTGAGGTGATGCGCGCGTCGATCTTTGATTCGTAACCTTCATAGTGCGGCGTTGCTCGCCACTTGTCGATCATCGGTTTGGCGGTTGCTGGCGGATTTTTTAGCCACTTTAAGAAAGTGTCATGCGGGTTGCACGCAGAAACAACACAGTCGGCGAATATTTCAGTTCCGTCGCGCAGGGCTACGCCGCGCACCCGAGATCCCTCGCAAAGAATGTGCGCAACTTGGGTGTTGGTCATGATGACACCAGAGTTTGACTCGATGCTTCGTCGCAATGAAATTGGCACCATGCCACTCCCACCGACTGGTCTACCGACTTTCGAAACGTGACGCATCGCGTATGTGAGCGCGCCGAGGCCTGTGCCTGGTGTGTGTGGCGAAACGCCCCAGACTGTTGGGCCAGTTACAAGTGCTGGGCCGATAAGCAACTCTGACTTGAAATATTTTCTAAGCACCTGCGCAGAAGAAAGTTTGCTCCAGCGCAGCATCGTTGTGACGCCCTTGCCGCGTCGCGAAATGACCTTGCCGATCAACGATCTGCGAGTTGGTGGCTGGCTTGCGGCGTCGATAATCATTTGAGCAATTGGTATTGCGTCTCGAAGATAAGCACGGTAACCATCTACTTCATCTCGAAAGAAATGCTTTATGACACCTAATGTTTTGTCTACATCGCGAAAATGTGGCCAAAATCTGCGGTCGTCCCAAGAAGTTGCGAGTTGCGTTGGGTCGACGTCCAGATATTTGAGACCGTGTTTGGCAAGATCGAGGTCTTCACTAACGCCTGTTGTGCGAAAAGTAAGGTGATCGCAATTGCAGATGTTGACGGTTACGCCAGAGAATTTTTCGCTCGAGGCGGTGCCGCCGACTTCGCTTCGAGCCTCAATGACAGCAACACGTTGACCTGCTTTGGCAAGATAGGCAGCGCAGACGAGACCGTTATGGCCCCCGCCGATGATGACTGCATCAAACCGTTTTGAAATATCTGCAGTTGCCACGCTCTATCTTGCCATTTGAGTAGGGTGTTTGTCATGTCAAAATCGATTCGTCGCCTTGGTGACTTGCGCGGACCAGATGTAGTAAGCAAGGTCACATCTCGATCGATTTTCGTTCAACCTCTTGGTGCAATCGAACAACATGGGCCACACTTGCCATTGAATACTGATGAGGTTGTTGCTACTGCTGTGGCCGAAGCCACAGTTGACCGCGTAGGCGAAAAACTTGATATCTGGCTATTACCAACTTTGACTTATACAAAGTCAAATGAGCATGCATGGGCCCCAGGAACGATTTGGCTTTCGGCGACAACGATGCTCAGCGTTCTAGATGACATCGGCCGATGCATTTCAAGAACAAATGCACAGAAACTGGTTTTTCTAAACGGCCACGGCGGAAACTCGGCGCTGCTCAATGTCGTCAATCGCGAGTTGCGTCTGAACTACGGCTTGCAGACCTTCACGGCACATCCGTCTATGCCCCCAGACCAAGGTGGGGCATCAGCGGCAAGTGAACTCGGCATGGGTATTCATGGTGGCACAGACGAAACATCAGTGATGCTGCATCTGCGACCCGATTTAGTTGATATGTCCAAAGCAGTGCGACGGGTGCCAGAGAAGATTGCTCTCAACAAGCATGTTCGATTCGGTGGGGCAGT
>RFMT01000237.1 GCA_009927565.1 Acidimicrobiia bacterium | reverse complement strand
TGGCGGGATTTGAACCCACGACCTCTTGTCCCCCAGACAAGCACGCTAACCAAGCTGCGCCACAGCCCGCATTTCATATTTCAACGACTGTCAAGGTATCTCAGATAAACAGCGACACAACTCGCCATGTCAAATAAACAACCAAAAGTGAGACAAGTAACTTGAAATGCCACGGAACCTTCTCGTCCTCACCGCTCGATCGAGCAAGACTTTTGAGGTCGAGAGTCTTGTGGGTGACCGGTCGATCCAGAGGTTTTCCGTTGATTGTGAACTCGGCGACTTCACGTCCGCATGTTGGACAATTGCCTTCAACGGTCAAAGCGTTCGGCACGAAATATTTGGCGCACTCTTGACACCAAGGCATGGCTATCTACTCAGCCCGCTTTCGCACGCGAATCTTGATCGGGACTGAACCAAACTCAAATTCTTCACGGATTGAACGCTCAAGATAACGCAAATAAGTTTGGGGCAATTCTTTGTTAACAAACAACGTGAATGTTGGCGGATCAGATGCACCTTGAAGAGCGTAAAGTACTCGTCCGCCGCTCGGTGCAGGCTGTTGCTGCTGAGCACGAGCGATGACTCGGTTCACATCACGAGTTGGTACTCGACGGTGATACTGCTCGATCGAGTCTTTCAATACGGGGAGAAGCTTCTGTACACCTTTGCCAGTCAGTGCACTTATTTTGAGCACAGGAGCATCACCGACAAAAAACAATTTTCTACCTATTTCAATATCGATCTCATCTCGTTGGTCGGCATTGAGAGTTTCCCACTTGTTGAGCACGACGATAACCGGACTTCCAGATGCATCTATGCGTTCTGCAAGTCTTTGGTCTTGACTAGTGATGCCCTCGGTTGCATCTATCACGAGTAAAGCAATATCTGATTCATCTACCGCACGAAGTGCGCGCACGAACGAGTAATACTCTGTTGATTCGTCTACTCGACTGCGACGACGCATACCAGCGGTGTCAACAAATGTGATCGGACCGTCGGGTGTTTGCACAACAGTATCGATCGAATCGCGAGTTGTACCCGGCATGTCGTGCACAACCGATCGATCTTGACCGACTAGACGGTTAAATAGTGTGCTCTTACCCACGTTGGGTCGACCGACGATCGACACACGCGGTATACCCGGTGAGCGATTTGCGTCGTTGCGACCAGGCTTGATGATTTCTTGGTCGTCACCTTCGCGACGAGGTAGACGAGTCAATATCTCGTCGAGCACGTCGCCAGCCTTGCGCCCATGAAGTGCAGAAACCGGAAATGGGTCACCAAGACCTAGTGACAAGAACTCCCACTTATCAAACTCACGTTTGTCTGTATCTACTTTGTTCGAGACCACTAGAACTTCTTTGCCACTTGTACGCAACCATTTGGCAATTGCTTGATCATCATCTAGAACCCCAGCGGTTGCGTCAACCACAAACAAGACAAGGTCGGCATCTTTGACTGCCGCCTCAACTTGACGGCTAACTTTGCTGTCAAGTTCAGAGCCACCGGGCATCCAACCACCGGTGTCGACGACATTGAAGTGTCTACCTTGCCACTCAACCTGACGTTCAAAGCGGTCGCGCGTAACACCTGGTTGGTCTTGAACAATCGCGACCTGAGAGCCCATGAAGCGATTGAATAATGTACTTTTTCCGACGTTTGGTCTACCGACAATGACAACGGTTGCCAGGTTCGATGTCACACTTATCAGTTTACCTTTACCACTTCAAGGTAATCTTCGAAGCGGTGAATAAGGTAGAAAAAATTATTCTTGCATCACCTCGCGGTTTTTGTGCGGGCGTTGAAATGGCGATAAAGGCGCTTGCATGGATGGTTCGTACGTTTGATGCTCCCGTGTATTGCTACCACGAGATAGTTCACAACAAAATCGTGGTGGATCGTTTCAAAAAACTCGGCGTAGTTTTCGTCGATGACCTGAGTGAGATACCGACAGGTAAACCAATAATGCTCTCGGCGCATGGCTCTGCCCCTCAAGTTGTTCAGCAAGCAATCTCTAAAGGTAGTTACGTCGTCGATTCGGTATGTCCGTTAGTGACCAAAGTGCACCACGAAGTGAAGACACGTGCATCTAAAGGTTTTCATATTGTTTATATTGGTCACGAGGGGCACGAAGAGGCAGTCGGAACAATGGCTGTTGCTCCAGACTCAATCACTCGTGTAGAAACACTTGCTGAAGTAGATGAACTTCCAAGTTTCGCTGAACCTGTGGCAATTTTGGCTCAAACTACCCTCTCGCATCGCGATTGGAAAGATGTCGCTGAAGCAGTGAAGGTCAAATTTCCGAAAGTTTGGTCACCTGGCAAAAGCGACTTGTGCTTTGCGACGACTAATCGGCAAGGTGCTTTGATGAAAATTGCCGAACAATGTGACGCGATAGTTGTGATTGGTTCTGACAATTCTTCGAATACTCGTGCACTCGAGAAACTGGCTCGCGAATTTGGATGCGAAAATGTATTTCGAGTCAATGGTGTATCTGAACTACCAAAGTCGCTTTCTGGCGTAGTCGGCATAACTGCCGGCGCTTCTGCTCCAGAAGAACTGGTGACGCAAATTATTGATCAGCTTGTGCCCACTCACGGTGTCGAAGAAATGAAGATTGCTCAAGAGGATGAGTACTTTCCTCCTCCACGGCATATTCGACAACTGCAGATTGCAATCGAGACGATAACTACAGTGATGCTGGGCGGCGATTTTGCTCGTCGAAAAATTGTTGATGATCGCAAACTCGCGGCGAGCACCGTGCTCGCGCTGTTAGCTAACTAAATTTGAC
>RFMT01000306.1 GCA_009927565.1 Acidimicrobiia bacterium | reverse complement strand
CACGTGATGGCATATTGGTGGGGCTGGGGCAATAGGGTGCAGTATCTCGTTGTCGGTGTCGACGGCAAAGTACGCCGAACTGTCGACATCTCGTTACCTGGCGGCCCAATGATGCACGACTGTGCAATTACACAGAAATATGTTTTGGTCTTTGATTTGCCTTGTTTGTTCAATCTCGAATTGGCGATGTCGGGTAGGTCGTTTCCATACATATGGAATGCGGATTACTCGGCGCGCGTCGGTTTGCTTCCGCGCGAAGGTGAAGCGGCCGATATCAAGTGGGTTGAGATCAACAGCTGCTACATCTTTCATCCGTTGAATGCATATGACGCACCAGACGGCACCGTCGTTTTAGATGCGGCACGTCACGAAAAAATGTTTGATATTGAGCAGCGCGGACCAAATGAAGGTTTTCCAACTTTAGATCGTTGGGTGCTCAACCCCACGACTGGAAAAGCAACTGAACAACGCCTGGACGATCGCCCGCAAGAGTTTCCGCGAATGAACGAATCTTTGATTGGTATGCGACACAATTTTGGTTATCTCGCTGGCATCTCAGACGTTTTTAGGCAAGCAGACTTGATCAAGCAAGATCTCGCAAAGAAATCAACACAACTACGACACGACGGTGAAAATTTTGGTTACGGCGAACCAGTGTTCATCGCACGAAAAGACGCAAAGTCTGAAGACGATGGTTACGTGATGGCGCTGCGTCACAACACCGAGACCGATCTTTCAGATCTGGTGGTGCTTGATGCCCAAGATTTTTGTGGTCAGCCCGTGGCTATTGTGCATTTACCTGCACGTGTGCCGAACGGTTTTCACGGCAATTGGATCGCCGACTAAAAATTGAGTTTTAGACCCGGGCGCGGCCAGGTCATTGACACGAGTTTTCCGAGACCTGAAAGCGTGATGTATGCAGTTCGTAACTCGGTGCCACCAAAACAAATATTCGTCGTCATCGGGTCGCCGGTTGCGATGTGTTCGATTACTTTGCCACTCGGTGAAATCACTGTGATGCCACCGTTCACCAATGTCGCAACACAGACGTTGCCGTCACTGTCAATGGCGAGCGAGTCAAGGTATTGCAAACCTGGCAAACCACATAAGCAATTATTCGGGTTGCTTGCGTTAAATCCTGAAACTTCGCCTTCGCCAGTTATGTTTGCTTGGTAAACGCGACCATTGAACGTCTCCGCCCAATAAAGCGTCTTACCGTCGGGCGACAAACCGATGCCATTTGGTGCCTGACACGGAAAGATAACTTCACGAATCATCGAGCCATCAGTCTTGGCGTAATAAATGCCAGTCACGTCGAATTCACGACCGTGACGAATGCCGTGATCGGTGAACCACATGCCGCCATTGGCGTCAAAGACGATGTCGTTTGGTCCGCGAAGTTGAAGCCCGTCGCAGTGCGTATATAAATCGGTGACTTCGCCAGTGTTTAAATCAACTCGCTGAATTCGGCCACCTATATATAGGTCGGGGTCAAAAGGCCCAGGGTAAGTGAGACCATTGTGAATTCGTTTAGAAAACGAGCCCCCGTTATTGCACAAGTAGAGTGCGCCATCAGGGCCGAGTGCGAGGCCGTTTGGTCCTCCAGCAGTTTCAGCAACAATTTGTTTTGACAAGTTGGGCATGATTCGAGTGATGCATTTTTTCATCATCTCAACTACGACAACACTGCCATCTGGTAACGCGACAGGACCTTCTGGAAAACTCAACTCTGTGGCGACTTCAACAAAATTAATCATTGGTTAGGCCTCGAAAGTTTCACCTGCGCGAACCTGGGCTGCATAAAGCGAGTTGTTGTTCATGAGTTGCTCGTGCGTGCCTTGCTCGATAATCGTGCCGTTATCAAGCACAACAATGCGGTCAGCATCGCGGATAGTCGATAAGCGATGGGCGATCACCAATGAAGTTCGATTTTTCATCGCCGCGTCGAGTGCATTCTGCACCAGAACTTCGCCTTCGTTGTCAAGGTGACTGGTGGCTTCATCGAGAATCATTACTGCGGGGTTCTTGAGCAATAGCCGTGCGATAGCCAGTCGCTGTTTTTCGCCACCCGAAAGTCGATAGCCGCGCTCACCGACGATCGTGTCATAGCCGTCAGGTAGTGCCGCAATGACTTCGTGAATTTTTGCAGCCTGGCACGCGTCGACGATTTGTTCTTGAGTCGCGTCAGGTCGGGCGTATAGCAAATTTGACTTTACCGATTCGTGAAACATGTGTGAGTCTTGTGAGACAACGCCGATGGCGGCGCGAAGTGAAGTGCTGGTTAGATCGCGAACATCTTTAGAGTCAATTCGCACGGCGCCTGAAGTGACGTCGTAGAGGCGAGCGAGCAACATCGCCAAAGATGTCTTGCCGCTGCCGCTAGCACCGACAAGTGCGACGGTTTCTCCTGGCGCAATTTTTAGCGACACCGATTTGAGCACGTCGACATCTGGGTCAGCACCTTGCATCACACCACTGAGTTCAAGCGAGGCAATTGACACGCTTGAACCGGGCGGATATCTGAACGAAACATTTTCAAACTCGATTTCGCCCCGCGGGTTGATGATGTCGACGGCGCCCATGCGATCGGTTATCGCCACTGGCGCGTCGAGCACTTCGAAAACGCGTTCAAAACTTACGAGTGCAGTTAGTACTTCAAGTCGAGCGTTTGTCAGCCCGGTGAGTGGCTGATAAATGCGTTGAACAAATGCAGCCATCGCCACGAGTGTGCCGATCGTAATGCCACCCGAGACAACCATGAAAGCGCCGACACCATATATTGCGACTGCACCGAGTGCGCCGACGAGACCGAGTGCAACAAAAAACACTCGACCATACATCGCTGCAGTTACGCCAATATCGCGAACACGACTTGCCCTTGAGCCGAATGCCCCAACTTCTTCTTTGTGGCGTCCGAAAAGTTTGACAAGCAGAGCGCCCGACACATTGAATCGCTCGGTCATTTGGGTATTCATCGAAGCGTTTAGACCCATTTGCTCGCGGGAGATTTCTTGCAATCTTGCGCCGACGCGCTTTGCCGGCACGATGAACACAGGCAAAACTACAAGAGCAAGCAACGTAAGTCGCCACTCGAGAGCGAGCATCGCCACGAGGGTTGTAGTAAAAATCACGAGATTTGAAACGACGCTGCCGAGCGTGCCCGTGACCGCTGTTTGTGCACCTACGACATCGTTATTGAGTCGACTAATTAACGCCCCAGTTTGCGTGCGAGTGAAAAACGCGATTGGCATATTTTGTACCTTGTCGAATAGGGTGACGCGCAGGTCGTAAATTAGCCCTTCACCAATTCGTGCCGAATACCATCGCTGGACAATTTGCAGTGCGGCGTCACCGAGCGCGACGACGACTAGAACGATCGTGAGGTAGACGATTCGACGTTTGTCAGCGTCAGGGATTGCTTCGTCGACGATCAGGCGAAACATCAGTGGTGGCACGAGCGCGATCACCGATGAGAAGAGAATGGTGGCGAGAAACCCGAGTATTGAACGCCGGTACGGTCGAGCAAAGCGCCATACTCTGCGCACTGAAGTTTTGCCGATTTTTGCTCCAGCGACGGCTGACTTGTCACGTGGTATCAGCTGATGAGGATGCACGCAGACAGACTAAGGCAAATAGCACTTTTTCGTTAAATAAAGTAGAAATAGAATTAGTGAACTATGTATCACGTTGAGCGAGCGGGTCAGAACAAGTTTGATTACATAAATCTTCATGGTGGCAACGGAGAAATCTTGGTGCAGCGCTATTTCGAAAAATTGCACGACTGGAATTGCGATATCGATATCTGGGAGTTGGCTCCGGGTGTAACTGAAGGTGTTCACACGCACGACGAAAATGACCCTGAATATGGGTTGATGGACGAGATTTACGTTGTGCTTGACGGCAAAGCAGAAATGACTATCGACGGATCACTTGAGCGTCTTGAGAGAGGAGACGCGGTGATATGCAAAGCAAGATCTGATCACAGCCTGAAGAATATTGGCGACTCACTTTTGAGGGTTTTGTTTATTAGCGACTCAGAGATAAATAGCAAAATTGCATAGATTCACGGCGAAGTTGAACTCATAGCGTGTAAAAAATTTGGCGCGCTCGGAGGGACTTGAACCCCCTAACCCTTGCAGAATTAGAATTCGTTTGCAATTCATCGGTAGTTAGTGAAATTTAACCTTTGAAAATTACATTATGAAGGTGGAATCACTAGATCGCTTACGGACCGCAAGGTTGGTGCATCGCGTCGGGTTCGGTCCAAGACCTGGGCAATTCAGAAAGATGTTGAATCAAGGTTTCAAAGTATCGGCTCGACAGATTCTGAGAGCAGGCTTACCCGATTACGGAGACATAAAAACTGCTATTGGTATCGCTGACGTGGGTGCACAACCCAAGCCTGATTCTGACGCCTTAGTGCCATACAACTTTTCAAAAAGAGCACAATTGCGAAACATGAGTTTGTGGTGGCTTGACCAGATGGTTGTTCAAGAACACCCATTCGTTGAACGAATGACGTGGTTCTGGCATGGCCATTGGGCGACTTCATACTCGAAGGTCAATGAACCCGTTGTGATGTTCGACCACATTGCTCGACTTCGAAAACACGCAATCGGAGACTTTTCTCAAATGTGCGAAGAGATGATTTTGGACGGAGCATTGATCTACTGGCTTGACGGTCAACTCAACACTGCAAGTTCACCAAATGAAAATTTGGCTCGAGAATTGCTTGAACTATTTACGCTCGGTGTGAACCACTATTCTGAAAATGACGTCAAAGAAGCGGCAAAGGCGCTTTCGGGAATGCGAGTGGTAAAGAATTCTGGACTAGTTACCAAAGAACCGCGTCGAAGCTATTTCGGAACTACGACCATATTGGGTGTGACAGGAAACTTCGAATCTGTTACCCTCGCGCGATTTCTTTCGTTGACGGCTGCTTGTCAAAGATTTATCCCTGAGCGATTGATGTATCGGTTTATTTCGCCTTCAGCTTCAATGATGGATATTCCAAAAAAGTCGGCGGAACGTGCCAAATCTTCCGCGTTCAAAATTCATCAGGCATTTGGAACGCGTCAGATTCTTCCGACAATGGAGGAGTTGGTGTTTAGCGATGCGTTCAAAGACCCAGTAAACGCGCAGGTCAAAAGTCCAGTTGAGTGGTTAGTTTCGGTTTTTCGCGCTCTGCAGATTGTCCCGTCAACATGCTCTCAACCCGATTTACTTTTGACCTTGCTTGACACTTTGGGTCAGCGGCCATTTTTTCCGCCAAACGTAAGCGGCTGGCCTGCAGACGAAGCTTGGCTTTCGGTTGCGTCGTCGCAAAATTTGATTCGAGCAGCCCAAATATTTGTAAGTGAAGGCGACCTGAGCCCGTTGATTATTGTGCCTAAGCGAGAGCGAGTCGATGCACTCGCAGATTGGTTAGGTGTCGCCGAATGGAGTGATCGAACGAGGATGGCATTTGAAGGCGCGCTTGGCGACGCGGCGCGACTCACTGCTTTGGCGATTTGTAGCCCTGAGTACCTGGTCAGTATGTAAGGAAGATCATGAAGAACATCAGTCGAAGAAGTTTCATCAAACTGACGAGCGCAAGCGCGGTTGCGCTAGCGCACTCGATGTCAATCCACGAGTTCGCCGAAGCTGCTGGCCAGCCACCTCTGCCCGTTGGCACGCCAATTCTTGTGATTGTCACCCTCAACGGCGGCAATGATGGTCTTAACACCGTTGTGCCGTATTCAGATTCAATTTATAAGTCATTACGTCCTCAGCTTGCTTACACCGAAGAACAGGTGCTTCCGATCGGTGACGGTCTTGCCTTAAATGGCTCGATGATCGGACTTAAATCTTTGTGGGACAAGAATCAACTCGCGATTGTGCGTGGCGTTGGTTATCCGAATCCGGATAGGTCACATTTTTCGTCAATGGCGATTTGGCAAAGCGCATCTCGTACGCCGATCAAGACCGGTTGGATTGGGCGTTGGATTGAAACACAACCCGAGAACCCGTTTCTTGCAATCAGTCTCGGCACAACTTTACCGGCGCTTTTTCAGGGCGAGAAACGCTCAGGAACCGTGCTTCCACTAACGGGGCTGACGCCACCAACTGGAATGCTGGCGAGTGATTATGCAAAAACTTCTAAGAAGACTCGACGCGATGGTCAGCTGTCAGCATCGGCCGCGCGTTCAATGCGCGATTTGTTCACCGTCGCCGAAACTGTCGCACCGATTCTCAAGAACCCTGCGCCACCGGCAGCCGATTTACCTACCGTTATCGGTGGTAACGCCGGTGGTGAATCAAATCTAAGTGCTCAATTCGAAACCGTTGCGAAATTGATTGCCGCTGGAGTGCCGACCAGAGTTTGGTCTGTTTCGCTGGGTGGCTTTGATACCCACGCCAACGAATTGTCGGCACAGTCGCTGCTGCTCGGTACTGTCTCAAATTCAATTTCGAAATTTATGTCTCAGATGCGAACAATTGGTCGCAGCAGAGATGTTACGATCATGGTATACAGCGAATTTGGCAGGCGAGTTCGCGCGAATGCGTCAAATGGCACTGACCACGGTACATCCGGTCCAGTATTTATTATTGGTGAGCGGGTGGTTGGTGGGTTTCACGGCGAACAACCGCCGCTCAATGCTTTGAGAGATGGTGATCTCGCGGTGACCACAGATTTTAGATCTGTTTACGGCAGCGTCATTGAGAGCGTACTTAGGACGCCGGTCGACCGAGTCATCAATGGTTGGAACGATCGCCTGGCAATGTTTACTGCTTAACGGATGCGCGTAGTCAGTGGAAATTCGAAATTTTTTTGGCGCGCTCGGAGGGACTTGAACCCCCAACCCTTTGATCCGAAGTCAAATGCTCTATCCGTTGAGCTACGAGCGCTGGTAGTGATAATGATAACTGCCAACTAGCACAGCCTGATTCGCTCAGATTGAAATTGCGCCAATGCGAAATAGCGAGCAAGTAGGGGCTAATTTTTGGTGCTGGGGGTGCGCGTGAAAAACGAGTTCAAGGGCAAAATTGGTCGCACATTCGATGACTCGACGCCGTGGTGGCCACCACTGACGACACCGCCCAAAGGTTCGCCGAATGTTCTCGTCGTGTTGCTCGACGATGTTGGCTACGCGCAATTTGGTTGTTATGGCTCTGACATCGCAACGCCAACTTTCGACAAACTCGCAGGCAATGGTTTGCGCTACAGCAACTATCACACGACTGCACTTTGCTCACCGACGCGCGCAGCATTGTTGACGGGCCGCAACCCACACAGTGTCGGAATGGGTCGCGTCGCCGACATTGTCTCGGGGTTTCCTGGTTACAACTCGATAATGCCGGCGAGTGCCGGAATGATTTCTGAAATTTTGGTTCGCAACGGTTATGCGACTTATTTGCTCGGCAAGTGGCATCTCTCGCCGCAAGGTGAAAATCAAATGGGATCAACGCGCGAGCGATGGCCACTTGGTCGTGGCTTCGAGCGTTTCTATGGCTTTCTTGGTGGCGAGACCGACCAGTATCACCCAGATTTGGTTTACGACAATCATCAAGTTGACCCGCCGCGCACACCCGAGCAGGGATATCACATCACCGAAGATTTGGCTGACAAAGCAGAACTATTTATAAACGACTTGCGAGCGGCACACCCCGAAAAACCATTCTTCATGTGGTTTGCACCAGGTGCATGTCATGCACCGCACCAAGCACCGAAAAATTTCATCGACGCATATCGCGGCAAATTCGATAAGGGATGGGATGTTTGGCGCGAAGAGGTTTTCGCGCGACAGAAAAAGTCGGGCTTATTGCCGAGCGACACGATTCTAAGTGAGCGTCCACATTGGGTGCCAGAGTGGGCGAGTTTAAGTGGCGACGAAAAGAAACTTTATGCGCGGATGATGGAAGTTTATGCAGGCTTTTTGACGCACACCGATGCTCAAGTTGGCAGAGTAGTTAAACACATCGAGTCAATGGGCGAACTCGACAACACGATTGTGCTCGTGATGAGCGACAACGGTGCAAGTTCTGAAGGTGGACCAAAAGGCTCTTTCAATGAAATGTTTTATTTCAATTTCATTCCTGAAAGTCTTGAAGAAAATATCAAACGAATTGATCTGCTCGGCACGCCTGAAGCACACAACCACTATCCGTGGGGCTGGGCTTGGGCAGGTAACACGCCTTTCAAGCGATGGAAGCGAGAAACTCACGAAGGTGGCGTAACCGACCCGTTGATCGTGCATTGGCCCAAAAAACTTGCCGCAAAAGGTGAAGTGCGAACGCAATATTTGCATTCGGTTGACGTGATGCCGACTCTTCTTGAACTGATTGGCATTGAACCGCCCACACACATCGCCGGCATTGAACAACAGCCGATTGAGGGCGTGAGTTTTGCGCACACTCTTGGCGACGCCAATGCGCAAAGCAAACATGTGACGCAGTGTTACGAGATGCTTGGTTCGCGTGCGCTTTATCATGACGGTTGGAAAGCAGTTGTGTTTCACCAGTTGCCCGGTCTGCCCGGGGCGCCAAGTTACGACGGGTCAGATCCGAATATAAGTTTCGATGTCGAACAGTGGGAGCTTTACCACGTTGAAAAAGACATCGCGGAGACCAATGACTTGGCGCGTGAACATCCTGAAAAATTGCAAGAAATGATTGCACTGTGGTGGGAACTTGCCGCAAAGCAACAGATTCTGCCACTGAACAATCAGCCTGGAAGGTTCGGCGACAAGCGCTATCGACAAGAGCGCTACGAGTATCGCCCTGGCATTGGCGCGATACCACCATTAGTTGCACCGATGTTGCGCAATAGATCGTTTGAGATTTTCGCTGAAGTGACAGTGCCCGCAACTGGTGTTGAAGGGGCGATCATCGCGCAAGGAAGTGGTGCCGGCGGGTATGCCGTTTTCGTAAAAGATAAACGACTGCACTATGTGCACAACTTTTTGGATCTTTATTATTTCTCCGTATCGGCAGAAGTTGATCTGCCGGTTGGTGTGCACACACTGCGCGTCGAATTCAAATCGACGGGTCGCTTCAAGGGTGAAGTAAATCTTTATTACGACGACCTGCCAGTTGGTTCGGGTGCGATCCCGGCAACAGTGCCTGTGTTCTTCGGTGTGTTTGGTTTGACTGTTGGTTATCTGCGCGGATCATCGGTGATTCGTGGCGTTGAGGCGCCGTTTAGTTTCACTGCTTCAACATTGCAAAGAGTGATTGTTGTGCCGGCTGGTCGGTCGTGGCGCGACCCACAAGGCGACGAGCGGGTAGCTTCGGCTACGCAATAGTTGCAATAGCAATAGTCGCAAACCTTGCGACACTTGCGTTGTAAGTTGTTTTGATGACCGATCGCGAGACACTGCTCTCGAAATCAAACTTTTTGCTCGGGTGTGACTGCCCGGTAAAGCTCAAATATTTTAAATTGGGTTACCCGTCACTCAATAACTCGAATTCGTTTCTCGAGTTTTTTGCCGACGGCGGGTTTATGGTCGAAGCACTGGCGCGAGCGCTCTTTGACAATGGGGTTTGGGTCGTGCCGGAGTCTGGTGAAACACCAGAGCAGGCGACCGCGCGACTTATGTCAGTGCCTGGCGATGGCGTCTGGTTTGAGCCGACATTTGTGGTTGACGGCATGTTGGTGCGCGTCGACATCTTGCAACGCATAGGCAATGTGTTGCGGCTAATCGAAGTAAAAGCGGCGAGTTTTGATTCAGTTCTCGACCCGACACCGTTTCGTGGCAAGCAAGGTGGCATTCTTAGCGACTGGCGTGACTATCTACTTGATATCACGTATCAAACAAACGTGCTCGAAACTGCCCTCCCTAGCTTTGAAGTTGTGCCCGAGTTGTGTTTGGTTGATAAGGCAAAAACCTGTCATGAAGAAGCGATCTTCGACAAAGTTGAATTGATCACCGACAAAGACCCTGGCAGCACTGGGCCACGAGCGATTTATAAAGGCGATATTGCGGCGTTGCGCAGTCAACACTTTTTGGGCTTTCTGAACGTGCGCCTTGAAGTCGACGAGTTGATCGCCACCGTACGATCGCAGGCGAAATCGCTTTTAAAAATTTCTGAAGAACCGACAATAACTCTTGAGCCACCACTTGCCAGCAAGTGTCGCGATTGCGAATATCGAAACATCAACAGTC
>RFMT01000061.1 GCA_009927565.1 Acidimicrobiia bacterium | reverse complement strand
GAGGCTCTTGCTGAAAGCAAGGGCAAAACCGTCGCAACTTGTTGCCAACTGCAGAATTGTGCACTCGTTCTCAGTTTCCTGATGCGAGACGTTTAATTGATGCGGGAGCAACAGTCGCGCTCGCATCTGACTGCAATCCAGGCTCGTCATATACGACCTCAATGCCGCTGGCCATCTCGTTGGCGGTACTCAACATGAAAATGACTTGTGACGAAGCAGTTTGGTCTGCAACCGCCGGCGGTGCGGCGGCGTTGCGCCGCTCGGATATCGGCAATTTGGCGGTCGGCTCGCAAGCCGACTTTACAGTTCTTAATTCACGAAGTCACATTCACCTGGCATATCGCCCCGGTGTGAAACTCGTCGATGCCGTGTTTGTGCGCGGGCAACTCGCAGCAGGCTCGTTGCGATAAAATTTTAAGAGTGTCGACAAGTCCCAATTCTGCAAGCGTGACGAATAAAGCAGTTGCGCGCTCAATCTTGAAATCGCCTGGTGACTGGCGCACGTTGATAATAAGTGTCCTGGTCTACGTCGGTTGGTTTGCATCGGTCTTCACGCACAAGCAGTTGCCATGGTGGGCAACTTTTGCGCTTCTAACTTGGTTCGGCGCGTGGCACTTAAGTCTGCAACACGAACTTGTGCACGGTCACCCGTTTCGCAATTCGAAACTCAATGCTGCGCTCGCATCACTCTCGGTAACGATGTGGGTTCCGTTTTTGTCGTTTAAACGCGACCACATCAGCCATCACAACACGACACTCACTCACCCGCAGCTCGACACCGAGAGCTACTACGCAATGCCCGAAAAATGGCAAACATCTGGTCGATTCTTTCGGGCAATTTACTGGGCTAATCGCACACTCGCGTTTCGCCTAACCGTTTGGTCGGTCTTTAGTGCGGTTCAGTATTTCTTCGCCGACGCTTGGCGCGCTGTACGAAATGTAGGCAACGCCCGCGCGGCATGGATGTTGCACCTTCCTGCACTCGTTGCGATTGTCTACATCGTCACTAATTTGGCCGACATGTCAATGGTCGAATATCTAATTGGTGGCGTCTTTGGTTCGCACTCACTAAACATGATGCGATCTTTTGCCGAACACAAAACTCTCGACGACGAGTCGACTCGCACTGCGATGATTGATGCCGGTTGGCTAATGGCATACTGATGCTAAATAACAACTTGCACATTGCTCACCACGATGAACCATCAGCACCTTGGTATGAGGTGCCCGAAGTTGCCAAGCGCACTGGCGCCTATGAGCGTGCTCAGAAAATTAACTCGCTCTATACAGGCGGCTACCTCGAATTAATTCGCCGATTCACC
>RFMT01000062.1 GCA_009927565.1 Acidimicrobiia bacterium | reverse complement strand
TCGATAAAGGATTATTTGTTTCGATTGACACGAGCGTCACGCCAAACTCAAAAGATTCGCGTATCGCCGGTGTTGTCATGCCTGGTTTTGTCAATGCGCATAGTCATGCTTTTCACCGATCACTACGTGGTCGCACTCACAGTGGCGCGGGCCTTGGTGATTTCTGGTCGTGGCGCACATTGATGTATCAAGTTGCTAATCGCTTGACACCCGAAAACTATTTGGCGCTCGCGACAGCAACTTACGCAGAGATGGCACTCGCAGGCATCACAACAGTCGGTGAGTTTCAATATGTCCACCATCAGCAGGGCGGCAAAAAGTATGCCGACCCAAATGAGATGGGCAAAGTTTTAATCGAGGCAGCCCGTCGCGCTGGTATCCGCATTGCTTTGCTTGATGTGGCCTATTTGCACGGCGGCCTGAAAGACCAACAACTCGCCGCCGAACAAATTCGATTCAGCGACGGCTCGGTCGAGAACTGGCTCGCGCGCGTCGATGCACTCGGCGCACCTACTGCGACGCACACGATCGGTCTCGCTCCACACAGTGTGCGTGCTGTGCACGAAAAAGAACTTGCATTCATCGCGAAACACCGAAACGATCGGGTGGTGCACATCCATGTCTCTGAACAACCCGCAGAGAACGAAGCATGCCGCGAGGCAACAGGGCGAACCCCCACCCAGTTGCTGAACGACGCCCAACTTCTTGGTTCGTTCACGACTGCCGTGCACGCAACTCATTTGCAGAGTGCCGATCTTGCTTTGCTCGGCCAGAGCAAAACTTTTGCGTGCTTTTGCCCGACCACCGAACGCGACCTCGCCGATGGCATTGGTCCATCTGAAAGTCTCGTCAGCGCTGGCTCGCCTCTTTGTCTGGGTACCGATTCGCATGCGGTGATCGACATGTTTGAAGAGGCTCGCGCCGTCGAAATGAACCAACGACTAATTACAAATAAGCGTGGTGTACATCGCAGCAGCGATTTGCTCTCGGCAGCAACAATCAACGGCGCAAGTTCACTTGGCAGCAGGAAGCACGGTCTCGTGGCTGGTGCACCTGCCGATTTCATTGGTGTGTCGACTAATTCTGTGCGCCTTGCGACTTTCGACCCTGCAAACGGTGCCGCCCATCTTGTTCACAGTGCTACAAGTTCTGACGTCAGCGATGTTTGGGTAGGCGGCGAGCAAATTGTCAGCGACTACAAGCATCGAACTTTGCCAAATATTAAAGAGAGTCTGCGCACAGCAATCGAGGCCGTTCTCTAATTACACTTACTGCATGACAATTTTGCCAATCGCCACTATCGGTCACCCAGAGTTGCGAATTCGTGCCAGCGAAGTCGACCCGAGCGAAATTAAATCACCTGAAATTCAGTCGTTCATTGACGATTTGGTCGAGACGATGCGTCACGCCAACGGCGCCGGACTCGCCGCAACACAGGTTTTGCGACATCAGCGCATCTGCGCAGTCGAAGTCAATAAAAATCCTCGGTATCCATACAAGCCACAAGTGCCACTGACGATTTTGATCAACCCGGTTCTCACACCACTTGATGACGACATGTTCGAAAACAATGAAGGGTGCCTTTCAGTGCCAGGTTTTCGGGGCAATGTATGGCGACATACGTCAATTCGCGTTGAGGCTTTCGATCGCAACGGTAACAAGATCGATCAGATAATTCGTGGCATGACTGCGTGCACCTACCAGCACGAGGTAGATCACCTCGACGGCCTTTTGTTCATGGACAAAGTAAAAGACTCGAAAACATTCACAACGTGGGACTCATTCGACAAATTTCATCACCATGACTTCGTCATCAGAGTTAAGGATCTCGTCGCGAAGTTTGGTTCGTAGTGTTTGCTCTCACAGGCATCTCTACTCTCGTCACGAACGACACAACTCTTGAGCGCGGCAAACTCGGCATAATCGAAAACGCGGCACTAGTAGTTGGTGATAACAACAAGATCGCGTTCGCAGGCGAAGCTACAAACTTGCCGCGTGAATATAGATCGACTGCGATCAATGTCAACGGAAGAGCAATCATTCCTGGATTTGTCGATAGTCACACGCATCTTGTTTTCGGTGGCGACAGAGCCGAAGAATTTGAAGCCCGCATGTCTGGTAAGCCATACTCGGCCGGCGGTATTCGTACAACTGTTGCCGCAACGCGCAACAGCGATAACGATG
>RFMT01000351.1 GCA_009927565.1 Acidimicrobiia bacterium | reverse complement strand
CCTCGACGCAGGCAAAGGTTTGCCTGATTATTTCAAGCAATATTGCGTCTATTACGCCGGCCCCGCAAAAACACCGACCGGTTTCGCGTCGGGTTCATTCGGTCCGACGACTGCGGGCCGAATGGATAGTTACGTCGAAGAGTTTCAGCGTGTCGGTGGCAGTTTGGTGATGTTGGCCAAAGGCAATCGCTCGACTCAAGTAACTCAGGCTTGCAAATCACACGGTGGTTTCTATCTTGGCTCGATCGGCGGACCGGCGGCGCGCCTCGCTCAAGACTGCATCACGAAAGTCGAAGTGCTCGAATACGAAGAACTCGGCATGGAGGCAGTGTGGAAAATCGAAGTCAAAAACTTTCCGGCATTCATTGTCGTCGACGACAAGGGCAATGACTTCTTTGAAATTGTCAACACAACGGCACTCGGCACGCCAGTTCAAATTCGCAAATAGTGTCACTAGTTGAAGAACGAATCTCTTGCCCGCTCGGGCAATGGAAGGGCGAACCGGGTCGGTGTCAACTTTGCAACACAGTTATCGAGTCAACACGTCGTCGAACTTGGTGCTCAAACAAGTGCGCACGCGAGTGGCAACGCAATCACATCTGGCGTTTTGCTAGATCGGCCGCCAAACGACGTGCAAAATATCGATGCCAGCGAGTTGGCTGCACTGCCGAACGTCGCGACTGCGAAGTGAATCACATCAACCCTCGCAATGGTGCAGGTTACGGCCCGGGTTGTCACCATCATTTGAGTCCCGATCGGTACGGCATTGGTGGTCTTGAAGTTTTATGTCATGCACATCATGCCGAAGTCACCGCCGCTCAAGCCAAAGAGCGTGCGGCCAAACGTGCCGCAAAAAAATTAAATTAACGACTTCATCACCGCGCGAGTCTCGGCCGACTCTTGCGGATCGTTACTAAATTCGACGGCCGCAAAATCGGTTACGCCGATGCCTGCCAAATCGGCAACACGTTGCTTAACCTGTTCGGCGGTGCCAGCAATCACGATGTCAGCCGGCCCAGCAGCACCTTCATGGTCGAGCATCGCGCGATAACTGGGCAACTGGCCGTAAACCTGAAAAACTTTCGCCGCGGTTTCAGTCGCGCGCGCAACATTATTCGTTACACAAACTGGCAATGCCGCAATCACACGGGGCGACTTGCGTTCGGCCTTCTTTGCCGCTTCAACAATTGTCGGCACAGTTAGAGACTTCAGCGTTTTAGGCCCCGTGCACCATGTCAAAGTACCGTCAGCAAGCGTGCCGGTGACTCGCAACATCTGTTCACCAAGGGCAGCAACAACAACCGAAAACGGCGAAGACCCGACACCTGAGAGCGAACCTCGCGTTGTCAAAGTCTCTCCCGCAAAATTTGAATTCTCACATCGCGCGAGTGGCATCAAAATCGAAAGATACTCGCGCAAATGCCGCACCGGTTTTTCGTACGACATACCGAGCATGCCTTCAATCACGACCTTGTGACTGAGACCGATACCCAAACAGAGTCGGCCTTTTGATGCGGCGTTAACTGTGTGGCATTGTTGCGCGATTGCCATTGGATGCCTCGGGTAGGTTGGCACAACACTCGTGCCCAATTCGATTCTCGGCACTTCACGACCGACAATTGCTAACGCAGTTAACGCATCATGACCAAAAATGTTTGGTGCCCAATAACTTGCAAAACCATCGCGCTCAGCCTGTCGTGCTTCGGCGACAACATCATCTAGCGTGCCTGAATTTACCGTTCCGCCAAAGATTCCAATTTTCATTTTCTTTCTGCCCCGATCACGCTGTCTGTTTATGGGTCACGCTAGACGTTTGGCTGAACGAAGTCGCATTCGTGCACGATTACGGGGCCGACTCAGGTGTTGGCTCAACAACAGAATCGACCGGCTCGGGCATCACGTCTTCTGCCGCCGCAGAGTCATCACGAAACTTCGATTCAAGGCATTCGCCCTCCCTGAATGGTGCAATATCTAGAGCACGCGCAACCGCCACGGCAAAAACACTCCGGCCTTTTGGCGAAAGATGAACGCCATCGGCATTGAGAACGCTCTTTTCTTTAGAAATCGTCTCCCAATCAAGAACCGATACATTTTCTGACTCACCCGCAATCACATTGATCGCCGCGTTTACTTCGCGCTGTGAATTTCTGAACAGTGAAGTCGTCACCAATAAGACTGGCCTCGGCGCGAGTTTCGACACGATCTTGCGCATTTGCTTGGCATACGAATCTTTATTCCCTTCGTAGTTTGTACCGAGAAATACAACTGCGGCATCCCAACCTGCCTCAGCATTAAGTCGTTGGTCAAGCACACGAACACCAAACTCGGCAAACCTGCTGGCTTCGGCCTCGATTGCCACTTGCCACCCGAGCGGTACGAGCGCATCGCACATTTCATTGCCGTAGCGACTCGAAGTTGACGCCATTATCGAATCGCCGATCATCAGAAGGCGATTGCCGCTAACTTTCGGGCCGATTAACCCACCTGCGACCTCAGGCAATTCAATTTCGAAACCTTCAGGCAGCGTTATTGCTGTACCAAAGTCGTAACCAGGTATTCGCCCAACTCCTGACAACTCATCTGAATCGCCACTGCCGATATTGAGTGATGCACAACTTGTCAAAAATGCAGCACCAACTACAAGAATCAGCTTCTTTATCAAGCCACCGTCACTTCAACTCGAGCATCGTTGAAACACGCGCCGCTTGCCAGGTCATTCAAGTCATCAGGAGCAAAAGCATTTGACGTCAAGCCAGTTCGGGTTGCACGCAACCACAAGCCTTTCGGCATAAAGCAGACTCCTGGTCGCATAGTTTCGTCAATTACCAAATCAATTTCGACCGACGCCACATCATTTCGCACTATCACCCGCTGGGCATCGCTCAATTTGCGTTGAGCCGCATCGTGCGGATGCATCGAGATTGCGACACGTGGCGGGTCGGTATCCGCAAACATCGAATTAATCGTGTGCGATGTCGCTGGCGAAATCAAAACCAAGGGATACTTTTCGTCAAACTCGCGATACTGCGGAACTGGAAGTTCGCTGTCTGCGACAAACAGTCGTGCTCGTTTGTCGCTAAAAGTCGGCCAAGTATCTTTAAATTGCACTGTCGTGCCCACTTTGCGAAGCTGCAACGAGTGCTTCTTCTGCTCTGCAATTCGATCGGCAATGAATTGCGGGTCGCCGTTAAATTCGTCGACACCAAAACCCAATCGCATAGCCAGTGCCGCTGCGAGTTCATTATTCGTTCGCGACTCTCCAACTCGCTCAATGACAGGGCTAATCACTTGTGCCGTATATGAACCATAAGAACCCACAAGATCATGAACTTCAAAGTGCGTCGTCGCCGGCAAAACTACATCGGCAAACTTTGCCGTATCTGTCATAACTTGGTCGTGTACGACCGTGAAAATTTCTTCGTTTGCCAAACCAGCGAGCATGCCAACTTGGTCGACTGCGGTTACCGCAGGGTTCGCGCCCTGAACCAAAAACACTTTTGCTTTCACCGGCCAGGCATCTGCATCGCCGCGCAATACGCGACCGACGTGATTCATATTCAACGTTCGCTGCTTTGGACGAGCCACATCTTTGGGCCATGGTGCGCGAACGTCAATAGAAAAACCATCACTAGTTGACGCCAAAATGCCAGAACCAATCGTGCCGAAGTGCCCCGCAACCAACCACATGCCAAGAACAGCCAACACACTGCTACCGCCGTTGCGGTTTCGCTCAGGGCCATAGCCCATTCGCAAAACTGCGGGCTTGGTGTTCGCGATTAACCCAAACAACTCGCGAATTTTGTCGATCGGCACATCACAAATCTTGCTCGCATCTTCGAGTGTGTATTTTCTCGCCGCTGCCAAAAACTCTTTGCTGCCCGTCGTGTGCGCTTCAAGAAACTCAGTCGCAACTTTGCCTGTACGAACGAGCTCATTGCTCAATGCATAGGCCAAAACCACATCGGTGCCAGGTCGCACCGCCAAATGTAAATCTGCTCTCGAAGCAGTGCCTGTTTGACGTGGGTCGACCACCACTAGCTTGCCCCCTGCTTTTTGAACCTTTGCCAATAATGGCAGCAAGTGAGTACCACTAACTGCTGGGTTAGCACCCCAGACAACAACGAGTTTTGCG
>RFMT01000258.1 GCA_009927565.1 Acidimicrobiia bacterium | reverse complement strand
GAATACCTGATCCCATGCGGCGCCGTAAGTCGCAGCGCAGATCGTGTGCAGAATTTCTGGCGCACCCAAGCGAGCAAATAAATGAGGTGTCAAATATTTGGCTTCAAGTTTTGATGCCGACGAGTTGTAAAGATACGGCAATACCGAATCAACTCCGTAATTTGCAATGGCTGCCTTAATTTTTTCGGTTACTAAATCAAGAGCTTCATCCCAAGTTGCTGAGCGAAACTCGCCAGCACCCTTTGCGCCAACTCGAATCAACGGCGTCAAGATACGTTCAGGTGAGTACACCCTGTCGGCATGGTGTTTTACTTTTTTACAGATCCAGCCGTCTGTCAGAGGGTTTGACAACTCATCTATTGGTGCTGCATCAATTTTGGTAATGCGACCTCGCGTCAAAGTCACTTCAAGCGAGCATGCATCGGGGCAATCTAATGGACAGGCAGTTCGCACTGAAACTTTTTCGGCGATTTTTTCAGCAACTTTGCCCACACAACCATTATCGCACGGGCGTCGCCCGCCCACTGTGGCCTATTTAGTTGCAGATTCGTTGGTTGATAACTCGTCGAACGTGTCGATGTTGCGAAGTTGCTTAAATTTATACCAAAAAATGCCGACTATGCCGAGGGTTGCGATACCTCCGCCGACGACAGTCGACTTCACCCCAACGAGTTGAGATACCGCCCCCGACTCGAATGCACCAAGTTCGTTCGTTGCACCGATGAAAACATTCTCAACTGCCGAGACGCGTCCTCGTTTGTCATCAGGAGTCACCAGCGGCACAATTGCACCTCGCACAAAAACGCTGACCATGTCACCCGCACTCAAAATCATCACTGCAAAAAAGGCAACCCAATAATTGTGGGTAAGACCAAGTACTACAGTGCCCAAACCAAACACACCGACGGCAATCAACATCGAACGACCAACATTTCGTCGAATTGGTCTGAATGCCAAAAAGGCGGCCGTGCTTGCTGCGCCGATACCGACAGAGGCTCGCAACCAACCATAAGCAACATCACCGACCATCAATTGATCTTTGGCAATTACTGGCAACAACGCAATTGCCCCACCGAACAGAACTGCAAAAAGGTCAAGCGAAATTGCGGCCAACAATATCGGTGTGCGTCGAATAAATCGAAGGCCTTCCATTGCTGAGTGCAATGTTGGTTTCTCTGTCTTTACAGTCGGCGCTGAAATAATTTTCAACTTGATTCGCGAAATCAAAATCATGCCTAGGCCTATAAGCCCGGCCGAAGTCGCATATGCAACCCATGGTCCGGCGGCATACAAGAAACCCGACATCGCTGGGCCAACGATCATTGCACCAGTCCACACCGCCGAATACATCGCAACCAACTGTGGTAACCCATGTTCAGGGGCGATCATCGGCCCAATTGATCGCATTGCCGGCGAGACAAAAGCGCGTGACGCGCCATAGGCAATCGCAATTGCAAACATCGGGACGACACTTGTTGGGTTTGTGCGCGAATATAAAACTAGAGCCAGCGCGCACAGTAATTCACCCGACATCGCCGTCACAGCAACTCGCCGACGGTTATATCGATCGGCTACGGTGCCGGTTACAAAAACGAGCAACGCGACAGGCAAAAACTCTGCGAGACCAAGCCAACCAATATCGATTTCGCGACCTGTGATGTCATAAATGTGTTTGCCGAGCGTTGCCGCTTGCAACATCAAGCCAACATACAGAGCCGAGTTGGCGACGATAAACGACTTAACAGCCGGAGCCTGAAAAACTTGCCGTGCTGTGAGTTTTACTGGCTCGACAGAGCCTGAATCACCTCGGGTACTTAAGTCATCTGACGAGTTCACAGCCTCAATAACTTACTCTGCCTTGGCGCACCTTGTAGATATGTACAAGACTATGAGAATGTCGTTATCTGACTTGGCCCGTCAAACCCAATTCATCGACGGCGTTGGTCAGGCTGAACTTGTCGCATCTGGCAAAGTTTCTGCCAGCGAACTTCTTGAAGCAGCAATCGAGCGCTACTCCGCATATAACCCTTCAATAAATGCAATAAACATCACCTGGCTAGAACACGCACGAGAACTGGCAAAAAAATTCAAGCCAAGCACCGACAAAAAATTTGGTGGTGTGCCGTTCGTATTAAAAGACTTGGGCGCGCCATACGCAGGACAGCACATGTCGAATGGAAACATTGCGCTCAAAAATTCCAATTACATTGCACCAGCAAATTCGAATCTTGTCCAGAAGTTCATCGACTCTGGCCTAATTACTTTTGGTCGAACCAACTCGCCCGAGTTCGGCAGTGTGCCAGTCACCGAGCCACTCGCGTGGGGTCCAACCCGCAACCCTTTTGATGTCAATCGCACTTCGGGCGGTTCGAGCGGTGGCAGCGCCGCAGCGGTCGCCGCTGGCATCGTGCCGATGGCTCACGCCAGTGACGGGGGCGGCAGCATTCGCATTCCAGCTGCATGTTGTGGTCTCGTTGGTCTAAAAACTTCGCAAGGACGAATCTCGCTTGCGCCATTTGGTGACGAAGCCAACTTCAGCGTTCAATTTGCTGTTACACGAACCGTTCGCGATGCTGCAGCGCTACTTGACGCGGTGCATGGCCCTGGCGTCGGCGACAGGGTTATTGCGCCGGCACCAACTCGTCCATATGCAGATGAAGTCGGTGCCGACCCGGGCAAACTTCGCATCGGCTTCATTGACCACCACATAACTGGTGGCACAATCGACAAAGAATGCGTAGATGCTGTGCGCGACACTTGCAAACTTCTTGAGTCACTCGGTCACCATGTTGAAAATACGTGGCCCCAAGCACTTGAGAACGCCGATTTCTCTGGCAAGTTCACTGCTATGTGGTCGACGAACATGTCAGTCGGTTTGAACACGCTTGCCCAAATGCTCGGGCGCGCAGTTTCCGAAGGTGATGTTGAGCTAATGAACTGGACAATGGCCCAATACGCCAAGAGCAAAACCGCAACTGACTACGCGCAGGCCGTTTATACCTCGATGATTTTTCGTCGTGCGCTGCAACAATGGTGGGCAGACGGCTTTGATCTCTTGATCACTCCGACAACTTCACAACTGCCACTACCGATCGGCACGATTCGAAACATGCCCGAAGACCCAATGGGTGCTCTGCGTATCGCCGGCGACTGGATTCCGCTCACGCCACCTTTCAATACTTCGGGTCAGCCCGCAATCAATGTGCCGCTGCAATGGACGAGCGACGGCATTCCAGTCGGCGTGCAAATCGTTGCAGCCTATGGACGCGAAGATTTGCTGATTCGCGTCGCATCACAACTTGAAATCGCCCAGCCCTGGGCACATCACACACCAACTCTGTAACACCCTTCGGCGAAGATAATTCTTCCCCAAAAAGAAACAGAGCAAAAAATAGATGAGTACATCCACTGAAAACTCGGTCAAATACGAGCGAATCGCAAAACCAAAACACGGCAGCCAAGACTGGCTCAGACTTCGTTGGCGCGACAGCAATGGCCGCTGCACTTTCGGCGCTTCCGATGCGCCAGCGCTCATGGGCGCATCTCCATATTCCACTCGGTCAGATCTTTTCTTCGACAAAAGTGTCGACCCCACCGTCGAAGACGACAAGCCTGTTTTTCGCCGTGGCAACGTTCTTGAGCCGGCTCTACTTGAAGAAGCGTCACATTTATTGGGCATCAATGTGTTCACCCCATCCGTCATGTATCGCGCTGGCCGATTCACAATCTCTAAAGACGGTGTCGATAACGAAGATTGCCCCACTGTTGGCGTTGAGGCAAAAACAACTTCGCGATACAGCGTGCATACTGCCGACGATCTGCCGTTCGAATGGCGCTGGCAGGGCTGGGCTCAGCAGTCGGTGCTCAATGTGCCTCTATTTTTCATCGTGCTCGACAGAGATCTTCGTATCAGTTTCGTCGAATTGCCGCGTAATCAAGAAGCCATCGACCAACTTTGGGCCGAAGCCGAACGCTTTGGTTCACTCGTCGATTCTGGTGCACGTGCCGACTCTGAAATCAATCAGTTCAGCGCAGAACAAATCTCGTCGCTCTATCGCGCAACACCGACTGCGATCGACCTGCCCGAATCGGCGCGTGCGATACTGGCAAATTTGCGTGAGGCACGCGACACTCGACGTCAAGCAGAAAAACAAGAAACGATCGCCAAAGACGAACTCGCCCGCTTGCTTCTCGAAAACGAAATCGGTTTGCTCGACGGCGAGCAAGTCGTCACTTGGCGCGAACAGCCCGGCAAGCAAGCACTCGACTCAAAGAGATTGCGCACCGAATTGCCCGAAGTCTATGAAAACTATCTAAAAGCTGGCGACCCGTTTCGAGTAATGCGGGTTAACTAAATTATTTCGCGATAGCCAGTCGCGACATCCAGTGTTTCCAAATAATCACCATCGCTGCAGTGTCGAGTTCGCAATATTGCAGCAGCATTTTTTTGACAGCGTCTCGATGCTTGGCGTCACTTCTACTTAAGCCATACATCATTTCTTGATAACTGCGCATCGCGCCAATGCCGTCGCGCACGGCTTCGACGGCCGTCTCTTTTGCCTCGTCGTCAGCAAGGTTGTTGCGTTCGGCTTCTAAAATCAAACCGGTCAATGCGCTGTATGGGTCAAGAGCGCCATCAAGGCTCTCACGAAAATATTTTGCAAACCACGGGTCACGCCAAAGCTCTTCGTTGCTACCCCAGATTGCAGGTAACACGTATTTGATGCTCAGACTGCCACCCATTCGAGGATGGTAATAGTGCTCGCCACAAAGCTCGAGCAGGTCTTGCACTCTTCCGCCGTCTTTGCGGTCGGGCACGATCGCGTCAATCCAAGCGGCGATTTCTTTGTCGGCATGGTTGTAACTCGTCATTTGACGGCGAATGTCGCGCAAGGTTGTCTGTTCAAAGTTGCTCCACACGAAAATCGTGCCGGTTTCGCCTACGGCGTCACGCAACGCGCTTGCGAAACTAAAACTCGGAAACGCATCTTCGACGTTTATCCACTCGGTGTGTCGCAGATTTTTATCGCCTGGCTTCAAAATTGTGTGGCAACTAAATTGAAAAGCAATCTGCTCATAGGGTTGCATACCCTTGTGATACGGCACTGCCAATCGTGAGGTTTCAAAGTCAACAAAATGCAACGGATACTCGCAAGCATCAAGTTCATCTTTTAGTAGCGGGTCGACCCACTCAGCGCCGGTTTTCGTGCACTCAAGTTGTCGAATCTGTCGCTTGCCTGTCGACTTATTTTGATCAATTATCTTTGGTGGTATCTCGACAAGCTTCGAGATGCCATTTTTGATCAGCCAATTAAGACCTTCTTTGCTGTTGCCCGCCGCGTCAGCCAAGAACCCAATTTTGAATAGGTCGACAACGTGCGGGTCGCCAGCGGCAAGCGCACCCCAACAATCGGCAAAACCATTGCGCA
>RFMT01000262.1 GCA_009927565.1 Acidimicrobiia bacterium | reverse complement strand
CATCGCGAAAGAACTGCGTGCAAACCATACCGACAAACAGAATTAATCCAAGCCACTGGTGGTTGGTCGCTCAAGTATCCTAAACGCGTGACAAAAAAACTATCTCTCGGCATTGTCGGAGCAACCGGCATGGTTGGCAGTGTGATGCGCACTCTGTTGATCGAACGAAACTTTCCTGCGACTTCAGTACGGTTCTTTGCATCTGCAAAATCGGCCGGTTCGAAAATTGAATGGAATGGTAAAAAAATTACGGTTGAAGATGCTTCGACAGCCAACACAAGCGATCTCGACATAGCAATTTTTTCGGCCGGCGCAACGACATCTCGGGCGATCGCAGAGAAATACGCGAAGCAAGGCACAATCGTCATTGATAACTCGTCGGCGTGGCGAATGAACCCTGATGTGCCTTTAATAGTTTCTGAGGTAAACCCCGAAGATATTGCGAACGCCAAACTCGGCATAATCTCAAATCCGAATTGCACAACTATGGCGGCAATGCCAGTGCTCAAGCCATTGCACGACGCCGCATCACTGGTGCGAATGGTCGCAAGCACATATCAGGCCGTCAGTGGCATGGGTGTTTCTGGCGTCGATGAATTGCACGAACAAATAAAGACAGGTGCATCAAATGCAAACGAACTCACCTATAACGGCGAAGCAATTGCATTCAAACCTGCGGTCAAGTTTCCACGCACGATTTCTTACAACGTCATACCCTTCGCGGGCAATTTAGTTGATGACGGCATGCTTGAAACAGACGAAGAGAAAAAACTTCGCAACGAATCACGAAAAATTTTGCACATTCCTGATTTGCGAGTCTCAGGCACATGCGTGCGAGTGCCAGTTTTTACCGGTCATTCACTTTCGCTAACTCTTGAATTCAAGAAAGACCTTACGGTCGAACAGGCTCAAAAGATTCTGTCAACTGCAGTTGGCGTAAGAGTCGTTGATGTGCCTACACCGCTGATTGCAGCGGGCAAAGATCCGAGTTTTGTCGGACGAATTCGACAAGATCATTCGATCGACGGTAATAAAGGTTTAGTTCTGTTCGTTTCAAACGACAATTTGCGCAAAGGTGCAGCGCTCAACGCCCTACAAATTGCCGAAGTTATTGTTGCAAATCGAAAGTAACTTTTAAACTTCGACAGGCACGCCTTCGTGCCAGTTTTTACCCGCAACAATTGCGTCCGCTGCGCGGCGAAGACGCAAAGAATCGAGTGGCTTGATCAGCCAGCCCTGTGCGCCGCTGCGCTTGGCCAAGTGAACGTCGGCAATTCGATCAAGCAACATCAAAACTGGCACCATTGGCGACCGGCCATCACTGTGGTCAAGGCGTAAATCCATAGTTACTGCCATTGCGCCCATTGAACCGCATTGCAAATCTAAAACTGCGAGATCGGGTGTGCGTTGCTTTATGGCACGCGACACATCACGACCATCTCGACAAACTACAAACGAAGTATCGGATGTGCCGAGTGCGGAGTGCACCTCGTCGAGCACCCACTGAGCATCTGTTGCCAACAAAATATGCACGCGCAAATGTTAGCGTAATTGCCATCGCGCGAACATCTGGAGACGAGCTTGCAAAAATCAATGATTAATTTGCGTAAAGTGTTGTCGTTTACGATGCTCATCTCGGCTCTTGCGATCACATTTGGTGCGTCACAGGTGGCAAACGCCGAAGGTGGCACCAACGATCTGGCGCCAGTAGACGTGGTCGAAGTGAATGGACTGATTGACGAGATCGTTGTGCACGACATCGAACAAGCAATCGAACGTGCTGAAGCATCGACCTCGCAGGCCGTGATCTTGCAAGTCAATTCATTAGGTGGCGTCGTTTCAAAGACGCGAATGGAAGCGTTGTTCAACAAAATCATCGACTCGAAAATACCCATTGCAGTGTGGGTTGGACCAACAACCGCACGCGCTTATGGCAGCGCCGCGCAGTTGTTGGCAGTTGCCGATGTATCGGCAATGGCTGACGGCACTCGCATTGGCAAAACCGGAAAACTCTTGACCACGAAGGCCGGTGAAGTGAGTTTTGGCGACGCATCAGCAACATTGCGCACGACGACAGTTAACTCGAAAGAAGCTAAGCGGCTTGGCGCACTGAAACTGACAACCGACGACGAGGGCGTGCCCGTCTTGCGCAACATGCTTTTGGCAATGAACGGACTCTCAATAAAAGGACAAGTTCTACAGACTGTCGTTGAGGTCAAGTCTGATTCTGGTGATGAGTTGATTCGAGAAGCTGCGACAACCAGATTTTTCAAACTTGGTTTGATTGAACGCCTACTTCATACTGCGGCCAGCCCCCCAGTCACCTTTTTGTTAGTGATTATTGGCATGGCACTGCTGATCTTTGAATTCTTCACCGCCGGCATCGGTATTGCTGGCGTCGTTGGCGCAGTTTGTGTCGTGCTCGGTAGCCACGGCTTGGCCACTTTGCCGCTTCGTGGTGCAAGCCTTGCAGTGATTTTTGTGTCGATGCTTCTGATGTCGATTGATGTGCAGGTTGGTATTCCAAGGTTCTTCACTGGTTTTGGTCTCGTATTGCTTGCACTTGGCAGTTTTACATTGTTCAGAAGCAGCGACGGTGGTGAAATTCGTTTGTCATGGCTGACGTTTTTAAGCGGAATGATCGCAATCTCACTGGCATTTGTTGTTGGCATGCCGTCAATGGTGCGAACCCGGTTTGCCACGCCGACAATTGGTCGCGAGTGGATGATTGGCAGCATTGGTCGGGCCGTAGGCACGATTAATCCTTTAGGAATCGTTCAAATTCACGATGCACAGTGGCGAGCCCGCACAAATCGTTCGACACCGATTCAAGATGGTCAAGAGTTGCGTGTTGCAGCAATCGACGGCGTGACACTTGAAGTTGAGCCGCTTGAAGGTGCTGCGCGCGACTATCGCGAAATGCGCAAGCCAAAGGGCGAATAAATCTCAGACTTGTGTCGGCTCACCGTTGAGCCTTGCTCCGCCAATGCGTAAATCACCGTGTCTTTTGGTGATTGCTCGGCGATCCAAGGCTTCAAGTAACGGCACTGCATGCTTTCGGGTAATGCCGAGGGTCTCGCGAAATTGCGAAACAGTGAAACCATTCGGGTGCTGTTGCAACATTTTTTGGACGTTTAAGCGAGCTGTTTCAAGTGCGCTGACGTGAAAGACAACCCCATCAATATCGACGAATAGACCCCGTTGAACAATCTGTCGGACAATGTTTCGGTCGAGCGTCTTTGTGTCAGGAGGTGTAACACCGGCTTTGGCGAACAAACCAACATATGGATGCTCGGTGATCGACGAAGCGCCTTTGATCCGCGCACGTCCCATCTCGATTACGACGTCGGGTAACGTCAAAACAACCGCCTGTTCGTAAGGTTTGAGTCGAGAAATTTCTAAACCATCAGGCGTTTTGGCCAATTTGATTGCCAATTCTTTTCGTGTTGTATCTAAAAGTTTCGGCGTTGTTAGCCATTCACCAACCATTGGTTGGCAAACTTCACCAGTCAAAAGTTCGAGTTCTTTTGCGGTAACCCAGTGGCGCTCGCTGATTACTCGATCAACTGAACGGTCAGGCTTCGCTTTTGATGCCCGCAGTGTTGGAGCGATGTCGAGTATTTCTCCGCCACCAATTGTCTCTTGCCGTCCTGACTCGCGCAAGATATAGCGATCGCCCGGCAAAATCGGTATTGAGGTTTGTAAAGCAACGCGGACAAAGCCTTTTTCGTTCGCCTGCAACTCACGAGTACCGATCAAGCGAATCTTGGCCGCGAATTCGCCTGAACCTATATAGACCGAATAACTTCCACGCCGCGTAACTCGATGTTGCAACGACGGCACGATAGTAAGGGAGGCATCGAACATCGAACTTGGCAGCCATTGATCTTGAATGACTAAAGCGTCTCCGCGAAATATTTCAGCATGATTGACACCAACGAGATTCAGCGCACATCGATGTCCCGGCGAAAGTTGACTTGTCGACTTTTCATGCTGTTGAATTTCGCGCACGCGAACCGGTTGTTGCGTGCGCACGATAGTAAGTTCAATGTCTGATTCGAGCGACCCGTCGATTAAGGTACCTGTCACGACGGTGCCTGCACCGCGCGAAGTAAACGAACGATCAATCCACAGTCGAGGGCGATTTCTATTACGTCTCTGAGCAGTCTGCTTTGACTCAGCGATCAAAACATCAAGTGAATTTCTAATTTCGTCAAGACCCTTTGAAGAAACTACTGAAACCGAAATTATTGGCGATTCGCTTAAGAATGAGTCGCGCAACTTTGTTCGGATCTCAGTGCGTCGAACAATTTCTGTGCTGGCATCAATTAAATCAACTTTGGTTAAAGCAATAACTCCATGTCGTAAACCGAGGAGTTTAAGAATCTGAAAGTGCTCTTCGGTCTGAGGCATCCAGCCCTCTTTGGCATCGACAACCAATATGCAGCCGTCGATTGCACCGACCCCTGCGAGCATGTTGCGCAAAAAGCGAGTATGGCCCGGCACATCGATGAAACTCGCCGTTTCACCTGAAGGCAGCCGCGTGTGTGCAAAACCTAAATCGATGGTCATGCCGCGACGCTTCTCTTCTGCCCAGCGATCAGGGTCGGTGCCAGTTAAAGCGAAAACCAGGGACGACTTGCCGTGGTCAACGTGGCCGGCTGTCGCAATGACTGTCATGAAATTTTATTTTGCGAGTTGTTGTAAAGCGCGAACAACGATCTCGTCATCGTCTGGTTGAATCGTACGCAGATCAAGAAAAGTTTTGTTGTCTCTGACCCGAGCGATAATCGGCGTCTCGTTCATCCGCAATTTTGTTAATTGATCGCCGTTGACAACTATGCCAATCGAGTCGATAGTTGCACCGGGCGCTGACCCAGCACCTGGGACTGAATCGAGTGCGCAAATTTCACCAATTTTTGCAATACCGACGATCTTTCGGCTCGAGTTTGCAAATCAGCGGTAGTAGTCGTCGCCATCTTCCAAAATGCAATTTCTTTTGTCGCCGTACGACTGAGATACGCCAACGCCAAACTCTGCATCGCAAACATCGTTGTCGAACCTGGTCGCAATGCACGAGCAAGTGGATGTTGTGCGCAAGCTTCGACAAGATCGGCGCGGCCAGCAATCACACCGCACTGCGGACCGCCAAAGAGTTTGTCACCGCTAAACATCACCAGTGCGGCACCGTCATTGATGGTTTGTCGCGCAGCGGGTTCGTTGCTCAACCAACTTGGCGCTCGAGACTCGAGCCACGGACAGGTGTTGTCGATCAAGCCTGAACCAATATCGACAGCAACAGGCACCCGCAACGTGGCGAGTTCGCGAACCGGAGTGTCTTCGACAAAACCCGAGACTCGATAATTTGACGGGTGCACCTTGAGAACCAAGGCAATGTCGTTACCGCGTCTATCGATTGCCTTTTTGTAGTCACGCAATCTCGTGCGATTTGTCGTGCCAACATCTACCAATCGTGCTCCAGATTGTTCGGTGACTTCGGGAATGCGAAAATTGCCACCAATTTCAACGCTCTCGCCACGCGAAACAGCGACATCACGCGAATTAGCCAATGCCGCGACAACAAGCAAAACTGCAGCCGCATTGTTGTTGACGACGATTGCAGACTCGGCACCGCACAACAAGGCGAGTAGCCTGCCCACAGTTGATTGACGTGAGCCCCGCTCTCCTGTCGACATATTCAATTCAAGATTTGAGGCGCGATTCGAAGTTTGTATCGCAATGGGGGCCCGACCAAGATTTGTGTGCAGTAACACACCGGTTGCATTAATGACGTCGCGCAACAAACTTTGTGAAAAATCAATTGCAAGCTGATCGGCTTGTTCTGCTACCGAAAACTTTTTGTTTGTTGCCGAATTGGCAATCGCGCGACGCGCAAAATCAACAAGCAAAGCATGGGGTAACGAATGGCGGAGCGATAGCTCTCGTGCGAGTGCGTCCACCGAAGGTGGGCGTCCCGCAGTGTCGACCGACACGCGATTCATTACTTTGAACCTATCGTCAAACCACATTTGATCAGACAAAGTTTTTCAATGCGATTTGCGGTTCCGCGTGGTTCTACTATCAAGTCGTGACAAGTTCTGGCGCCGAACAGCATTCAAATACCGAAGACAAAAGTGCGTTGCGACCAGCAGCCACCGTGATGTTGATCCGCGATGTGGCTGATGATTTCGAAGTCTTTATGCTGCAACGCACTCACAATGCAGCATTTGCCGGCGGAATGTATGTGTTTCCTGGAGGCAAAGTCGACGCAACAGATGGCGCCGAAGCACTTGAGCCCTACTGCGATGGTCTAAACGACTTTGAAGCAAGCGCAATTCTGCAGATTCCAAATGGTGGGCTCGCCTATTGGGTGGCGGCGATTCGCGAGTGCTTTGAAGAAGCCGGAGTTTTGCTCGCTAAACATGCGAGAACCAATCAAACTGTCGCTTTTGACGACATCGCGACACAAGAACGATTTGCCAAGGCTCGTAGCGCCGTGCACGACTCATCAATGAACATCATTGAACTCTGTCAACACGAAGATTTGCGGCTGGTAGCGGGTTCAATTCATTACGTCAGTCACTGGATTACGCCAGTTGGTGAGGCTCGACGTTTTGACACTCGCTTTTTTGTTGCGGCTGCTCCTGAATCACAAGAGCCGTTGCACGATTCGCAAGAAACAATTGCGAGTTTGTGGGTAAAACCACAAGATGCACTCAACAAACTTGAGCTCGGTGAGTTGGCGATGTTTCCTCCAACTTCTGAGAATTTAAAGTTCTTGGCCAACTACAGTACGACCGCAGATGTTTTGAAAGCAGCAAAGAAAGTTTCAAACCCCGTGGCGATCTTGCCTCGCTTGCGCACCAACAGCGACGGCAAAGTAATTGGCGTAATTATGCCCGGCGAACCCGACTACTAATTTTTCGCAAGTTTATTTTTTAGATGGTTTTTCGCCGAGGGCGAGGGCGACGCTTTCGAGCATGCGGGCAGAGCAGCCAGCCATCTCGTTTACGGGCACGGTCTGCGAAATAATTTTCTTGGCGATGTCGCGAAAAACTTCGGCGGCTGATCCGGCTCCGGCAATCGCAACTGGTTCGCCGTTGTCACTGCCATGACTCACATCACTTTCGATCGGAATTTGACCGAGTAACTCAGAGCCAATTTCGTTTGCGAGGTTTTGTCCACCGCCAGAACCAAACAACGGATAGTTGATGCCATGCTCACATGTAAACGCGCTCATGTTTTCGATCACACCAGCGATGCGCAAAAAACTGCGACGGGCCATGTCGGCAGCACGAATTGCAACTTTTTGTGCTGATACCGCCGGTGTCGTGACGATGATCAAATCTGTGCGTGGCAACATTCGGGCCAAACCCATCTGTACATCACCAGTGCCTGGTGGCATGTCGATCAGCAAGTAGTCGAGCGCACCCCAGTGAACATCTTTCAAAAATTGTTCGACGGCTTTGGTGAGCATCAGACCGCGCCACATCAGTGCCGTGCTTTCGTCTTCAACGAGCATGCCTGTGCTGACGACTTTCAATAATCCTTTGCCGACAACCCGCTCGTTCGGAATCATCCTTGGCTTGTCACTGCCGTCGACGAGCTTGGCTTCAAGTCGATCTGACATGTTCAACATTCGCGGCACCGAAAAGCCCCAGATATCGGCATCGAGCACACCAACTGTGAGGCCCTGGTTGGCAAGAGCCGCCGCGAGATTTACAGTGACCGAACTTTTACCAACGCCACCTTTGCCGCTTGCAATTGCCAGGATGCGTGTATTCATTGGCACTTGGGTTGCTGCGGCGTTTTCTTTGGCGTTCCACCGAGCGCGGGTCATGACTGCCGATCGCTCATCAGCATCCATTTCGCCCCATTCGATTTTTACTTTTGTTACTCCAGGATGCGTAGTAACACGTGACTCAACATCGTTCTTAATTTGTACACGCAACGGACAACCCTTGATCGTGAGCTTGACGCCAATTGTGACTAGGCCGTCGTCGGTCACCGTGACTCCTGTCGCCATGCCGAGGTCGACAATGTTGTCGCCAAGCTCGGGATCAATGACGGCACGAAGCAAATTGGTGACTTCAGCGGGCGTTGGGGGCTGCACTCGGCGGCCAGTCATATATATAAAACTATCTGACATGACTGACTATTGGGCTAGACGGTAGTCTTGAATCAAGTTTCAATACGACAAACGGAGACCATTGAATGATCACCCTCACAGACAAAGCGGCAGTCAAAGTTAAGCAACTTCTCGAGTCGGAGAACGCAACTGATCTTGCGTTGCGTGTTGCTGTTCGACCTGGCGGATGCTCGGGCTATTCGTATGAAATGTTCTTTGACGGCGAATTTGCCACCGACGATGTTGTCAAAACTTTCGGTGAAGTAAAAGTTGTCGTTGACCCAGCCTCTTTGCAACTGCTCGAGGGTGCAAGCCTTGATTACAACGACGGCTTGCAAGATGCTGGCTTCAAGATCACCAATCCAAATGCATCACGCAGTTGCGGTTGCGGTCAAAGCTTCAGCTGACACACGCTGACGCACGCAGTTCTAACTAGTTGCAACACCTGCGCGTGACAGCGCTTCAGTTATTTCTTCGCCGTCAAAAACAGCGTCAAGTCGATCGACGACTTTTGAGTTTGCGTCGACGATAAACAGCGTCGGCTCAAAGGTCAACGCAAATGCTTTTACAGCGGGCGCAACAGTAGTTGCTGCCTCGTCTGAATAAACCTCAGCATGCACGAAAGTCGCGCTGTCGCCGACAATCTTTGCCACATTGGTTAATTGTTCGAGCGCAGGCGCACAAGTGCCGGTCGAACAATGCGCAGGTGTGCCAATCAAATACGCGACTGGCAGTTTGCGTTGCATCGCTTCAGTGAGCGTGAGTTTGTGAAAAGCGCAAGGCTCGGGTGTTTGAGTGCAGATTGGGTCAACACCTCGTGCGTTGTCGAAAGTTGGTGTGTCAAAACTAGGTAATGTGTCGCCAATTTTCGGCACGAGCACTTGATTGCGCTCAAGCACACTGAAAGCGGCACCGTCTTGTGGGCCATCGTCAACGACCAACATGTAATTGCCTGGTTTTTCGATAGTTGTTCTAAACGGATAATAAGGAATCGCGATTTCTGCACCATGAAGTTTGACGCTGATGTTTTCGGTGATGACTGTGTCGTTTGAAAGATCAACTATTTTTGCTGTGAGTGTTTCGGGAAATTTGAAACCACTAGATGTAGTTATGACGCCCGACTGCTGTGCCAACGAAATCGGAAGTCGCACTTCGCCCGGTACCAAAACCTGCGGAAATCTCTGCACAAGTTGTAGATCATCTGGCAGAGCCTGGCTAGTCGGCGACGTTGATGCGGTGCAAGCGAGAAATGATGTCAGCGCGGAGCCGAAACCGAGCGCAGAAACTGATCCAAAAATAAACCTGCGACGGCTAATTTGAGGCACCGAATTATCGTATTGCCTTGCTAATCATCTACGATTGCAACATGGCAAAAACAACAGCGCCCATTGGGCCATACACACCAGTTGTTCGCGCAGGCGATTGGATAATTGTTTCGGGACAACTCGGACTAAAAGACGGTGTAATCGTCAGTGGGGGTGTTCGCGCACAAACTGCGCAAGCAATTGAAAATTTGAAGGGCCAACTCAAATCAGTCGGTGCAACAATTAAAGATGTCAAAAAGACGATGTGCTTTTTAACTGACATGGATACGTTTGCCACGTTTAACGACGCATACGTTGAAGGTTTTGGCACTTCGCGACCGGCGCGCAGCACGATTGGTGTTGCATCGCTGCCAGCAAATGGGGCCGTTGAGATTGAGGCTTGGGCTTACAAGCCTGAGAAATAATATGGCTGGTGCAATAATTCTTGTTTTGGCGCTTTTGGCGTTTCCGATCGTTGTCGGCTTGTCAACTGCAGGTATTGCTGCATTGTTGGGTCACTTGTTGTATCGCGATGCCGATGAACGACACGCGAAGAGCGAACTTCGCGAGCTAAATATCTGAATTCAGAACTCGCTGATCTAGTAATCGCGCACGCGTCGCTTGTAGCGACGATGGATAACAATCGAAGAGAAATAAGCGATGGCTGGGTTGCAATTACTGATGGTTTTGTTTCGTCGATTGGCAGCGGTAGGCCACCGGTCGCAAAGCAGGTCGTTGACGCAACTGATTGCCTGGTAACACCAGGCTTGGTGAACACGCACCATCACCTTTATCAAAATTTGACGCGGGCGTTTCCGCCGATGACCAATGCGCCGTTGTTTGGTTGGTTGCAGACTTTGTATCCACTTTGGCGCTCGCTTGACGAAGAGTCGGCAAATGTCTCGGCTTGGGTCGGATTAGCCGAACTTGCTCTGTCGGGTTGCACAACTTCGACTGACCACCTTTATGTTCACCCTGCTGGTGCCGGCGATTTGTTGAGTGCCGAGATTGCCGCGGCGCGCGATATCGGCGTGCGGTTTCATCCAACGCGCGGCTCGATGTCTCTGTCAATCAAAGATGGCGGATTGCCACCTGATGATGTGGTGCAAGATCACGATGTGATTCTCGAAGAATCGGCGCGTGCGGTTTCGATGCATCACGATCGCAGTCATGGGGCGATGGTGCGGGTGGCGTTGGCGCCATGTTCGCCTTTTTCTGTGACGAAGAAACTAATGATCGACTCGGCAGAGTTGGCGGAGAAACTTGATGTCCGATTACATACTCATTTTGCCGAAAATTCAGAAGACGATGCATTTTCGTTGGCAACTTTTGGTTGTCGGCCAATGGATTATTTAGAAGAAGTTGGCTGGTGCAGTGATCGGACCTGGATTGCACATTGTGTGATGCCCAACTATGAGGAGATTCAGCGATTGGGTGCCGCACGAATTGGTGTTGCGCATTGTCCGAGTAGCAATTTGATTTTGTCTTCGGGTGTTGCACCAGTTATCGATTTGATCGCCGCGGGAGTACATGTTGGCATCGGGGTTGACGGCTCGTCGTCGGCTGATAGTGCCTCAATGTGGCTCGAAGCGCGTCAAGCGATGTTGCTCGCAAAATTGCGCAACGGTGCTGGCGCAGGCACAGCACGAATGGCACTCGAATGCGCCACGCGTGGGGGCGCGGGTTGTCTTGGTCGTATTGGTGAGATCGGTGAATTGTCAGTCGGCAGTGTTGGCGATGTTGCAATTTGGTCGCTGACTGGTCCAGCGTTTGCCGGCGCAATTGCCGACCCGATTGAAGCGTGGTTACGTTGCGGGCCAATCTCGGCGCGCGACACCATCGTGCACGGCAAACATGTTGTGCGTAACCATGAGATCGTCAATGTAAAACTTGAGTCAATGCTTAAATCTCACGCCAAACTCGCCCGTCGCATGCAACAACACGCCACAAAGTAACTCTGAGTATGGATTATCTTCGCGTAGCCATAGTGATCGCCCCGCAATTTCTAGCGGGATGTCTGATTTATCTTCTAGTTTTAAAACGAAGCGAAGTTGACGTAATCGAACTTGTATCAATTGGCAGTGTGTTTGGCATAGTTTCAAGCACAATCATTGATCAGATTTTTGTCAATCTTCAACTGCCACACATTGGCTGGCAAGTTGCAGTTTTTTTGGCAGTCGTATCGTTTTTGCAAGTCAAGCGAAGTAAAAAGTTCGTTCTTCCGAGAGTAAGCCTCGGTTCCGATTTCAAAAAGTCAGTATTCGCTATCACGGCTATTTCGGCAACGGCCCTTGGTACAGAGTGGTTTTGGTTGTTTCCTTCCGGCGTTCTACTCGTAATTGCCTCATCGTTTTTGATTGCCCCACCTAAGAAATACTCCAGAATTGCCAGCGGAATAGCAAGCGTTTTTGCAGCTATCGCCGGAATCTTTATGATTGCGAGCCGCCCAAAAATCTGGTGGTTCATGTATGAACATGACTTCCCTTTCTTTCAAGCACTTTCAAGATCACTTTCTGACTGGGGTCTTCGAGATTATGTTTTGCTATCGGGTACCACCACTAAATATCACTGGTTTACATACGCATGGATAGGGCTAATTGATCGCGCATCAGGTGCACAGGTCTTCTTTGTCTTAACAAAAGTTGCCCCAGCCATATTCGTTCTATTGATTACCGCAGTTTCTTGGAGTTTCATCAAGCAATTCTCAAAGTCAACATTTAAAACTTACATTGGAACTCTTTTGGTTATGACTGCCTCAACGTATCCACTCTGGGGATATGGAGTAAAAATTTCGTTCCTGGCATCACCAAGTCAGTTTTTCGCGACCTCGATATTTTTTGTTGCAATACACCTTTTGACTTTGATGTCAAACAATCTGCTACGTCTACAAGTAGCGACCATTTCTATTTTTGCCGCATCGACAATGCTCAGTAAGACAATGCATGGAGTTGTCCTGATATCTGCGCTCGCGTTTGCATTTCTCGGACAATTTGTTACCAAAACAAAAATCAGTAAAAAGATTGCCGCCTCTGGATTTTTAGCGATTTTGATTGCATTATTGACATATTTTCTCTTAGTTTCAAATTCGGAAGGCGAAAACGTCCTCCAGATCAGATTTGGTGATTTTTTTTGGCAACTTCAAGGTGATGCACGACTACTTCCAGAAAAGTACGTCGATCTGTTTGGGCTTCTTACAATAGTTTCATTCTCAGTTCTGCCAATTCTCCTGATAACACTACGACTACTTTTGCTGAAAAAATTCAGCCTTAATCAGATGGACTTCTTAAGCATCGGCGGGTTAGTCTCTGGGGCTTTGCTATCAGTATTGATTCTTAGTGCATACGGCGAGAATCTCTACTTCCTTCAGGCCGCAACTTCGCTTTCAATATTGCTGAGTTTTTCCTCTTTATCTCAAATCAGTATTTCACCAATAAATCTGAAGTGGCGAATAGTCATTGCAATAGTTGGAATCATTTTCTGCTCAATCTCATTTCTAATTCCGAGTATTGATTCTGGCGCTCAAGATGCAATCATTATTCGATCTCTACGCGTGTACACTCCCGCTGTCCTAATTATTTCTTTCTCCTTAATCATTATCGTCCTAGGAATATTTAGAAGAGAAGACAGATTCAATCAAGTTTTCAGGGTAACTGCTGTAGCCGCTGTAATGAGTATTTCGTTTTCGGCAGCGAATTGGTTTAACGCGATAGAGCGCAAGCACAATGAGTTTGCCCGCGATGGTGAAACATACCTAGCAAACAAAAACCTTACCGATGTTACAGATTGGATGAATAGCAACTCGGCTAATTCAGACATAGTCGCAAGCAACTTCGGTTGGCCGAGAATGTTGCCTGGAGATGCAGAACACTTTCGATCACCATGCACTTCGTTCAGAAACAAAGAAGTTTCAATTGAGACCTGTCGGCGCACATCAAACGCGTTGCTAGTGGCGTACATGCACCGTCGAACGTGGCTTCAGACCACTGCTCTGCACTACACGGGGTTCACTCCAGAGATAGATAGGCGGCAGACTGTGACTTTGGGTTTTGCCGCAGACCCAACTTCGGCACATCTTCAACAGATGGTTGAAGATGGCGTCGATTGGTTTGTTGTTGACCGCTTGACAACAAGTCGCGCAACCTGGGAGCCCTATGCAACAATCGAGTACACAAACGACTCATTTTTCGTCCTGCGGCTCAACAAACACAAATAAAAGTGGGTCGCCAGGGGATCGAACCCTGGACCTGCGGATTAAAAGTCCGTCGCTCTACCAACT
>RFMT01000063.1 GCA_009927565.1 Acidimicrobiia bacterium | reverse complement strand
GCGATGCTCCATTCACCATGCTCGAGTGCGACCAACAGTGCTTGTACTTGTTGTGAACCATCTGACAGAAGTTTTTCGATAACGACTTGCAGGCGAACTAGACGTCTGCTGCGAGCTACATCCCACCACTTTTCTTCTATTGGCCACGGACCGGCCCAAGAAATAACTTTGTAACTTTGTTGGTTAATTATTAATTGCTCTGGTTCGGCGCTCAGCTCATGGCGCGCACTAACGCGAAGTAGATTTTTATTTTTATCAACAACCTGCACTAACGGTGGTTCAGAATAAACCACACTCGGAGACGGCGTCGGCAACGAACCTCGCCACTTTGGCTTTTCAATAGTTGGTGTTGACTCGTCTTTGTCTGGGCTGAAAATGCGATGCAGAAACAAGTTGAAAATTGTCTTGCAAATCTCGCCCACCCTGCCACTTGACAATTGAACGGCGGTTGAACCGAGCAGTTCGGTTAATCGCCCAATTGCACGACTGGCGGTCTCATCAACTTGGGTGACGCCGCCCCACAACTTAAGTTGACGCGCCGTATCTGTGCGCACTTCGTCGGCGATCAACTGCACGCGAACCAGCGGGCTTTTGTGCGACCAACTTTCAATTTGCCATTTGGCGCTTTCGGTTATTGCTCGGGCAGTCAAACCTTGAGGTCGATACCACAGGCGTTCTGAGTGCGCGCCTGTCTCTGATTCGAATTTGAGAATCAAACGAACACAAATCGCACCGCGTTTAACGAAGTAATCACTGAACTCTTCGGCCATTGCCCCCACATTGTTGAATAGAGTTTGTTGATCGATCAGTGGCTCTTCGAATGCCCGAGAACAAAGATGCTCTGGGGGTGGTGCAACTGCTGCCAATGGATGCTGTTCGTCGCCACGCGCCAGTCGATGCAACTCAACGCCTAATTCGCCGAATCGTCCGGCCAATACAGACTCACCGATTTTTGACACATCTTGCAAGGTGTTTAACCCGAGACGCTCGAGCAATGAGACTGTCTCGCTACTGATGTTGGCAAACTCGCTTAAAACCCTGACAGATTTTTGTGCCAGCCAAACTTTTGTTTTTTCTGGCTCGACGATGAACGGGGCTTTGGTCTTGTTTTGTGCCGAGATATGAGCGGCGATGTGGGCCGCCAAACGACTGTCGGCAACCCCTACCCCAAATTGCGAATCAGCAACTATTGAAGTGCGCAGAGCCTGGACGATTTTGTTAGCCATCGGCTCGTCGCCACCGAAATATCGAGACGGACCTCGCGTGGCAAAAACAATGACACCTGGCTCGCTGACTTCAATTAATGGAACCAACTCATTGACAGTTCGCACGACCGTGTTGAATGCTCGGCGATCACGATCTGGTTGATAGGCAGCAATCTCAAGATCTGGGCAAAGTCCTTGAGCGTGACGACGTCGCATGCCGACTTGAACGCCATAATGCATCGCCGCTACAGAGCGCGAGATAACTCGCTGACCGTAGACAACAGCACACGGACTATTAGAAGTTTTCGCCGCCACGACTGCCGACCAGTCAAGGCAACGCAATATAGCTAAGCGTTTTGATGCGAGCAATTTAGTAGTTGCAGGTGACTAAATGTTCTCGTGCGCGCGCAACTCGACGACCACTGACTTTGATTGCGACTTGGCGTTGTTGCAGATAGCCGGCACCGTTGTTGATGCCACTCCAACTTTTTGTTGTGCTGTCTAAAACGACATCAGCATGAAACGGATGCGCGCTATTCGAAAAACTTTTTTCAGAAAATGTCGCAGTGTCGACGATGATCATGACCGATCGCCGTGACTGCAACCGTGCCTGCACTCGCCTTGCGTCAGCAGCCGAAAGCGATTCTGGCACTGCAACTATCAACAAATCGAAGCCGTCGATTACCGCAGCCACGGTTGTCGACCAATCGCGAGATGATTCTGGTGGGTGCACAAAGACCATGCGCTCAAGTGCCACGCCATGTTCGACAGCACAAGAGATGCCGAGATGACTGACGCCAACGACCCCCAACCACGAACCTTGCTGTGATGCACGTGCGCAAAGTGAAAGGGCTAGCGATGCGGCGGCGTCACCACAGCAACGCACGATGCGTCCACGAACTAAGCCTGAGTCGGGTAACAACTGACGAACCTGGTCTGAGACGGCGAAGTTTTCGAGAACTTGTTTTTCGAAAAGCGAATGTTTAGCGACGAGGGCTTTTGGTACCAATAACTTCATGCTTGCACTGTAGCGAACATATGTTCGCAGTAGCCAAAGTTATTTGGA
>RFMT01000298.1 GCA_009927565.1 Acidimicrobiia bacterium | reverse complement strand
TTTTGTTGCGGTCGTAGATGAGTAGTGCCCATAGTGCGGCGAATGCGAGTGTGCCTGTGAGCCACACGGTTTCGGGTTGTGGGCCGAATTGCCACCACCATTCGATCGGGTTGTTGAGTGATTTTGAGATGAACACGTCTTGGCCTGTTGTGTAGCGGCGGATTGTGTCGCGTAGCGCGATCGAGTTTGAGATTGTTGCGAGTATCGCCACGGTGATGACGAGCGAGTTGGGGTATCGCTCGGTTTTGTTGGCCGCAGCAATAATCACAATGCCCAAAAAGAACGGCAAAAAATATCTCGGCTGAATCACTTGACCGATCGGAGTGAAAGTCTGTTGGTTTGTATAAAGAATCGCCAAACACATCACACCGAATGTTGCGACAAAAAGTGCTCGGTGCAAATGGCTAGATTTTCGTAGGGCAAAGACTGTAGTAAGCAAAAATGCTTGTAACGACAAGAGCCAAACTGCATGAGTCATCTCTAGTTCAAACCACCCAAGTCCCCAACTTCCAAAGAAACCCATTATGAACCTTGGCAGGTTTATTACGTTGTTTATCAACAAGTTGAAAGCAGTAGTTTTAATTCCTTCGTCAACCTCAACTCGCGAGTCATTCAATATGTCAATCCGAATAAAAGCTCTAGAAACTCGGTCATGGACCAAAAAAAGCGACGCTACTAGTGATCCAATTCCGAGAAAATATTTGCGATTGATTTTCATTATCTTTTGAATTGGGCTAATCAATGGCAGTAAAGCAAAAAAGAATAGTGCTGCCCACTTGAGGCGTGAGTCTCTGAGCAGCTGAAACGTGATTAATCGATCCGAAAGTAAATCACGCCCAATAAAAAATATTGAGACGCATAAGATCCAGTAGGTCAACGATTTACTTAGCTTGCTGAGGTTTACTCTTTTATTCGACAAAGTTGTGGACGCCACTAACGCCAGAGCGAGTAGAAGCAAAATGTATTTACTTTCATACCTTGAATTAATTGCAAAAATGACGGCAAACACAGTCAAGACACAGGATGTTAAAAATGCTTTCCTGTTGTTTCTAGTCTGAAATAGTGCGATCAAACCATTAACGAAGCTTGTTGCGCCGAAAAGAGTCCAACTTGAAGTATTGACAGAGGCAATGAAGTAAAAAGTTGTAGGTACCGCTGCGGCAAGCCAGGCTAGAAATAAGTCGGATTTAAATCCACTTAGTAGTGAAGTTGTAGCGACGATTAAGACTGCCGCAAAAAGTGAGTTAAGAAGTCGAATCTTGACAACACTTGGTTCAACAAAGGGGCTTACCAGATTTCTAGCTACGTCAAAATAGGTATTAGGGTAATTTATTGAGTTGTAATTAGATGTAGAAGTTTGCAATTCAAGATTTGATTCCTGACATGCAGCGCTCGTCGCCTGTCCTTGTGAAACGTAACATTTGCTGGGTTCGCCAACCATCATGGGTACGATCATCGCGTTGGCGCGGTCGGGGTCTTTGCGGCAGTAGGGAGGGTTGCCTTCGGTGCCGCACCAAATGCTGGTGAGTACGTAATCTTCGTCTGGGCTGCTGCCGACGGCTGAAGCCATTGACCACGCGGCCAGAGTCATAAAAAGCAAAAGCGCCATAAGCGCGCGAATTGCGATGAAACGCGCGAGCGACCTCGAAATATTTGGAAGTCTCACAAAATAGAGTCAGTCTTTTTGAGTGCCGACTTTGAGGTCGCGAAACGCCGACTTCGAGTCGATTCCAACATCTTTTGGCAAACCAAGTACGCGCTCGCCGACGATATTGCGCATCACTTCATCTGAGCCGCCAGCAATACGCATGCCGGGTGCACCAAGCAACAACTGACTCCAGGCGTATGTGCCCCATTCGCCTGTATCAGCTTGAAGTTTGCTGCCGAGCACAAGCGAAAGAAAATCGTTCATTCGCTTTTGATTGTCGACCAACGCCATCTTGGCAATTGACATCTCTGGGCCAGGTGTTTGACCCGCGCGAATCTTGTCCATCGCGCGCTGATTGTTATAACCGGCAACTTTTGTGCGAATAAACAGATCGGCCATTTTCTCACGCACAATTGGGTCGTCAGTCAAACCGAAATGTTGCACCATTGCCTGCATTCGCGTGAACATCGAAGTCTCGCCACCGCTCGCGGTGCCGATTGCCGCGCGCTCGTTCATCAATGTTGTCAGCGCCACGCCCCAGCCATTGTTTACTTCGCCAAGTCGATAACTATCGGGCACTCGAACTTCATTAAAAAAAACTTCGTTGAAACTTGCGCCACCCGTCATCTGTCGAAGTGGACGAATCTCGACGCCTGGCGAATGCATGTCAACGATAAAACCAGTCATACCTTTGTGCTTTGGCAAACTTGGGTCGGTACGACAAATCACTTCACCAATGTCGCTGTATTGCGCGCCCGATGTCCAAACTTTTTGGCCCGTAATGACCCACTCGTCACCATCGCGTTCGGCTTTTGTTTGCAAAGATGCGAGATCGCTGCCAGCACCCGGCTCTGAGAACAACTGACATGCCACAATGTCGGCGCGCCACATCGCACGCAAATACTTTTCGCGCGCAAAGTCGCTTGCATGCGCCAAAATTGTCGGTGCAACCATGCCCAAACCGATTTGAAAAATTGATTGGTTGGCAACTTTGTACTGCGCTTCGGCTTTACTGTAAGCCTTTTCAAATTCATTGGATAAACCTCGGCCGCCATATTGCTCAGGCCCCGAAATCCACCCAAAGCCCGCATCAAACTTTTGCTGGCGCCACTGCTTAGCTCGACCCACCATCTCGTCTTCGGCTTGTTTTGACCGCTCTTCAAACATCGACACGTTGTCTGAACCTTCGCCCCAGACGAACGCCTTTTTTGATTCTCGTGGCTCGGCATTGGCGGCCAAAAACTTGTGGGCATCAGCCGTGAATTGCTCAATCGTTATGTTTGTGACGTCGCTAGCCATACCGAATAACCGTACCCGTGAATGTGGTGTTTGGTGAAAGCGAAAGTTTTGACTAGCCTGCCTCGGGTGGGTCAACCAGTAGATGTCAAACAAACAACCGCTGGGGTTGCCGGTCGCATTCGTTTCGAGCTAAATCGCACCCTCACCGGTCAGGGCCACGAGAAGTTCACCAGCGCCAGTCAAGCAATTGGCCCGCGACCTGCCGCCGAGTTGGCACGACGACTATTTAATAGTGGAGCAGTTCTTGGCGTGCATATTTTTGCCAACATCGTGACAGTTGATCTTGTGCCTGGTTCGCGCGACAGCGATTTGGCCCAAATTGTCACCGACTTACATCAATATTGGAAACCAGGCATGAAGCCACCAACAGTCGAAGAATTAATGGCCCAAGTTGCCGCCCCGACTGCGACCGCGCCGAGTGCCGATGGTTCGGCGCCAGAACTAAGCGCCGCCGAAAAACGTGTCCCAGCCCATTTGTTGGAGCGCAGCAG
>RFMT01000141.1 GCA_009927565.1 Acidimicrobiia bacterium | reverse complement strand
CGCCTGACGCAACTCATCTGCCTGGTTGGGTGTGAAGCCGGCTATATCAATTGCCATTTGCATTAATTGCTCTTGAAACAACGGCACGCCCAATGTTTTGCCCAAACTGTTTTCTAAAAGTGGATGCAAATATGTGACCGGCTCTTCGCCGTTGCGCCGACGAATGTATGGATGAACCGAACCGCCTTGAATCGGACCAGGGCGAATTAGTGCCACTTCGACAACCAAGTCGTAGAATCTGCGTGGCTTAAGCCTCGGCAATGTGGCCATTTGGGCGCGCGACTCAATTTGAAAAACACCCACCGTGTCGGCACGACACAACATTGCGTAAACCTCATCTTCTTGCGGAATCGTGGCCAGATCGATTTGTCTGCCGCGAAACTCAGCGATCAGATCGACTGCGTTGTGCAGGGCCGAAAGCATGCCTAAACCCAGAAGATCGAATTTCACGAGACCGATCGCAGCACAATCGTCTTTGTCCCACTGCAAAACACTGCGATCTTTCATGCGACCCCACTCAATTGGGCAGACTTCGCTGACTGGCCGATCACAAATCACCATGCCCCCAGAGTGAATGCCCAAGTGTCGCGGCGCATCTAAAACTTGGCGTGCAAGATCTAAAACTTGAGTGGGTATTTCGTGCTGTGTGTTCTCAGGGTTTGACAACGAGCCGTGCATGCCGACTTGCTTGCTCCAGGCGTCTTGCTGACCGGGGGCAAACCCCAACGCCCGAGCCATATCGCGAACAGCAGAACGTGAACGGTATGTAATCACATTGGCAACTTGTGCCGCATGATGCCGGTCGTAACGATTGAAAACATATTGAATTACTTCTTCACGACGACCGCTTTCGATATCAATGTCGATATCTGGTGGCCCATCGCGCTCTGCCGACAAAAAGCGTTCGAACAATAACCCCAAAGAAACTGCATCAGCCTTGGTGATATCTAGCGCAAAACAAACTGCACTGTTGGCTGCACTGCCACGCCCTTGGCAATAGATGTTTGAACGCTGGCAAAACTGCACGATGTCAAAAACAACCAAGAAGTAGCCGGCAAAACCAAGTTGTTCAATGATTTCAAGTTCGTGGTCGATGGTCTTCCAGGCGCGGGCGCGCAGCGAAAGATCTTCGAGACTATTGATAGGTCTCGCGCCATATCGACGGGTTGCCCCCTGCTCTACCAACAATCGCAAATACGAAATTTCATCAAGACCATCTGGGCAAATAAAAGGCGGAAGTTTTGGCGCAACCAACGACAAGTCAAATGCCGAAGACTTGGCGATTTGCGTCGTGAGTTCGACAACACCTGGATAGCGACTAAACCGACGGAGTTGTTCTTTGCCGCTACGAATATAAGCACTTGGTGCCGGAGGCAAGTGAGCATCAATCTCATCGAGGCTTGAACGCTGTCGTACTGCGGCAAGTGCGACTGCCAAACGGTGTTCGCGCAACGACGCATAGCTAACATCATTGGTTGCAACACACTGCAAGTCGTGCCGCATTGCCAATTGAACGAGAGCATCGTTGCGCGATGAGTCGAGCGGGTCGCCATGGTCGCAAAGTTCGACCAAAACTCGATCACGACCGAACTCGCTGACCAGTTTTTGCATTTGCCGCGATGCGGCTTGCGGGCCGTGTCGCTCAAGAGATTGATTGACAATGCCAGTGCTAGCGCCAGTGAGCACCCAGCAACTATCGGCCAGGTCTTCGGCGATCTTGGCAGTGTTAAATACTGGTGCAGACTTTGAACCTGCTAATTGACCGAGCGTTATCGTGTGAGAAAGTCGCGAATAACCAGATGGTCCATCGGCAATTAAAACAATTTGCGCGTCACCGTCGCGACTGTCATGACTTGAACATGTGAGTTCGGCACCAAACAAAGTTGGCAAACTAAAAGTGCGAGCCGCCTGGGCGAACTTGACGACGCCATAAAGACCATTGCGGTCTGTTAATGCGAGTGCTGCAAGTTGGTTGTGTACTGCCGCTTCAACAAGTTGCTCAGGATGCGAAGCCCCATATAGAAATGAAAAATTCGACCGACAATGCAATTCGGCATAATCACCCATTTGGCTAAGCGTAGCGAACATATGTTCGCTCGCATTATAGAAAGGTTGCTAGAAGCCCCGTATTACAACGATTTCTCGACAATCTGCTGAGCGACCCGAATCGCACCGCGAGCCCCATCTTCAGAAACGCGCAATGCATCCGCAAAGCTAAACCACTTCACTTGTTGACTTTCGCCTGCTGCCGGAGCGAAAGTTTCGTTCGTCGCCCAAAGCAAAAACCGCACGTCAAGATGCGTGTGACCGCGCGGACCTGGGTGCACATCAAGATGAATAAATCTCGGAGAGGTTTTCTCTGCGCCAAAATGTTGCAGATCAAGCCCAGTCTCTTCTCGCGCTTCACGCAGTGCGGCATCATGAATTGATTCGCCAGAGTCGATGTGCCCGCCAGGTTGCAACCACATATTTAGCCGTTTGTGCAGATGCAAGACGACGCCAGGTTTGCCGACGACGATCGCCGAAGCAGTTACATGAGTCGGGTCGCTATGTTCGTCAAATGGTGCGTCAAGCGTTGGTGCGAGTTCGCAAAAAGTTTTTATTGACTCTCGCTCGCGATCATCAATCGGTGCATGATTTGCTAATTGCAGACAAAAACTTTTGACAAAATCAAGACCAGAATCAGAAATCACTAACTAGACGATACTTGTTTGCTTGATTATCTGAATTACCGACTAACCGTAGATTGCC
>RFMT01000155.1 GCA_009927565.1 Acidimicrobiia bacterium | reverse complement strand
ACCTGCTTGCACGACAACACGAGCAGCCGCCGCAAAAATTTGCGAAATCGCCTCAGTCGGAAAGTTTCTGGAAACGCCGCAATGTTGACCGCCATAACGACTCGCCCACCCATTGCAAACACATCACTGCAAGCATTCGCCGCCGCGATCGCACCGAAATCTTCTGGGTCATCAACAAGTGGCGGAAAAAAGTCGGTCGTACTCACAAGCGCCGCATCATCTGAAATCTGATACACCGCAGCGTCATCAAACGGCGCCAACCCAACCAATAACGCGGGGTCAATATTCGGCTTCGCGCCTGCAGCTAAGTCATCGACAAGACCTTTCAACAAATTCGCACCCCACTTGGCCGCACAGCCACCGCACGAAGTCCACTCGGTCAGCCTTAACGGCGACAAACTTGGCGATGCGTTACTCGTCGTTTCGCTTGTCATGCGCTCAGCCTATTTCACCGTGGCAGTTTGTCGCGCAGCAAAACCACTCAGCAAAGTTTCACCACGCATCTCGGTGCTCGAAAATGCGCCATCAACCGCACTCGCTGCAACTCGCGTGCCCACCGGGCCGTCGATCTCCCACAACAACGCTGGCTTCTCACCGTGCCAACGCACCGCAAAAGAAATCAAATGCTCAGCGGATGCAACAAGCCGATGACACTCGAAGTTCGCGCCAAGCCACGCGGTGTCGATGCCACGCGGACAGATCTCGATCACGCCGTCATGGCGCTGAGCAACAAGTTGTGACTCGACCCATGCGATTTGCCGTGCACCAGAAAAATTAGCGACCTGATCACGACCAATCTCAGCATCAACACCAAACACCGAACCAAAATCACCCGAACCAATAGCCTCATTTGCAACACGCGACCACGCCTGAGCAATATCTTTTTGTCCACGTTTCTCACCAGCTCGATTTAAAACCATGCTTGCCAGCACAATTGCGCGCTCTTCAAACCATTTTGCTCCTCGATTTTTGGCGCACCGACGTATAACTGATTCGGTCGCCGTAGCCACTTCGTCGACCCATTGATTTGCTTTGTCGCCAAGTTTTACGCGCTCTGCGCGATCTAAAATCAGATCTACAAGATCGTCGTCATTGCCACTTTCGCCGTCTCTAGTTGCGTCACACCGACTTTCAACAACAATTTGCACCGTTGCGTCGTCAAAATATTTGCCCACGACGCTTCCGGTACATCAACTCGACTTGCGACTCGTAACGCTGCAAGCCAACCACGTTCGACTTGCTCAAAACTCGGCAACGACTCAAGCTCTTGCGCCGAAATTTTTCGCTCGCGATTTCGCTCGCGATTTCGCTCGACATCACCAATCAAAATCGCAACTCGCATCGTTGCATGATGCCCAACCGGAAACACCACACTGCCAACTGGCAAATCAATGCCCTGAACGCCAGTCGGGCTCGGCTCACGCATCGTGGCGATATCTCCACGATCAAACGCAACTGCAAACGGCAACGACGAGTCGTTATAAATTTCAACAACAATCGCCCCACCAAAATCAGCAACTCCATAAACACGCTGAACAGCATCTCCACCAGGCACTTTGATTCGCGTCTCGACAACAGGCACACCCGAAATCTCGCGCTGGCGAACGGTCGTCTCACGCGACGGTCGATACCACCGGTCGTCGGCGGCGACAAACCAGCGCAAACGCTCTTTGCCATCCACGAACACATCGCCCCATGCGTTTACGCCGCCTAGCCAAGCACCACCACGCACACCAACTGCACGCATCAGTAGAACTCAGACTTCATCGTTCGCGCCATCAACTGCACGAGCGCATCTTTGGCAACAGTCTTACCTTCACAAACCGCAGCAACTTGCTCAGTAATCGGCATCTCAACTTTGCATCGTTGCGCAAGATGCAAAACCGAAAGCGATGACCGCACACCTTCGGCGACCATCGACATCGAATCCGTTATCGACTCGATGTTTTCACCACGTCCAAGTCGCACACCGACAGCCGTATTTCGACTTTTCGCCGACGCACAAGTCGCCACAACATCGCCCAGACCCGCAAGCCCCATAAAAGTATTCGGGTTCGCCCCCAACGCCGCCCCGAGCCGCGACATTTCAGCAAGCCCGCGAGTAATCAGCGTCGCTTTCGAGTTGTCGCCGAACCCCATCCCTTCGACGATGCCCGCCGCAATCGCGATCACGTTTTTTACAACCCCTGCAATCTCGCAACCCACAACATCCGGGTTCGTATACACCCGCAATGTCGGCAACGAAATAATTTTTTGGATCATCTTGCCCACCTGCTCGTCGCCACACGCGACAACGGTCGCCGCCGGCTGCCCCGCCAGAATCTCGTGCGCCAAATTTGGCCCGGTCAACACCGCAACTGGGTTGCTCGGCATTAAGTCTTGCGTTACCTCACTCATGCGCTTCAAAGTTTCTCGCTCTAGACCTTTTGCCAAACTCACAATCGGCACATCGCCGTCGACAAACTTGGCGACTTCGGTCGCAACAGTGCGAAATCCGTTCGAAGGCACGGCCATCATCACGATCGATGCATTCGTCACTACGTCGCACAACTCCGAAGAGCACTGCAAACTTTCAACCAAACTCACTCCCGGCAAATAGTCGACATTTTCGTGACGCTTCGAAATTTTTTCAGCCAACTCGCTTCGACGTGCCCACAAAATCGTTGGCTGATTTTTGACCACCGCATTTGCAACTGTGGTGCCCCACGAACCAGCGCCGACGACCGCGATATGCCTTTCCACGCCTACAAGAGTATGCGGGCAAAGCCCCAACAACCGTAGGCTTCGCAGGTGCCTTCACATCGGTCCGCACTCGATAACTCGGCCGTCGCCGTTGTCATTCCGGTCAAAGCTTTTCACCAGGCCAAAGAACGCCTGTCTGACTTATTGACCCCAGCAGAGCGAATCATCTTGGCAAAATACTGCGCCGACCGCGTCATCAACGCAGCGCGCAACTTTGACATTTTTGTTGTCTGCGACGATCCTGATGTGGCGCAGTGGGCTCGCGATCACAAAGACAAAAATAGTTTGGCAACCCGAAATTGGTCTAAATGCCGCCGTGCGCGAAGGTGTCAGGTTCGCAGCCACTCAAAAAAAGCAACTTGCAATCGTCATCCATAGCGATTTGCCGCTAGCAACAAACTTCGAACACCTAATTTGCGACCAAAGCGCCGAGACCCTGCTTTCATCCGTCACGCTTGTGCCCGACCGCCACGAAGATGGCACCAACGTAATGGTCGTGCCCACAAACATTGACTTCGAATTCAGTTACGGCAAGAACAGCTTCGCTGCCCACCAGAAAATAGCCAAAAAATACGGACTTTCAGTGCGAATTTTGCACGACTCAAGCCTCGCGGTCGACATCGACACCGCAGACGACTTGGCAGTTGCTCAACAACTCGAAAACTAACTCGAGATTTTCATCCAAAACTTACGCTTCAAAATAATGGTATAAAAGAAAGAAGAGGGGCCGAAGCCCCTCTTCTTACGGTATTCCGAACCT
>RFMT01000372.1 GCA_009927565.1 Acidimicrobiia bacterium | reverse complement strand
CATTTGGCGAAAACCAGGTCGATAAGAGTGATTCGGCAATCGTGGGGCACCGCACGATGAGTGGCAATCGCCCGTCGACTGTTTTTTTGGCAAAGTCTTTGAGCCCAAGAACTCTCGGCGCATTGGTTGCGATGTATGAGCATCGTGTGTTCGTGCATGGAATAATCGCCCAAATAAATAGTTTCGATCAATGGGGTGTCGAACTCGGAAAAACGCTGTCGGTTGAAATTAATCAACAGATAAATCAGGGCACTTCGGCAGTTGATGACGCTTCGACAAAAAGTCTGATTGACACGTACCGCCGAATGAAGCAAAAAAGCTAACCACAACCAAGCGCTGGTTAGATAACTAGAAGTTCAGTTGCTTGGTGGGCTTAGTCTCTGCGCCTACGCTGTTCATATGGCTACCGGATTTACAGCGGTGAAGGTATCTCAAGCAGAGAGAATGATGAATCTGTTGGCGCTGCTTGTTGACCGAGCGAAGCCGCTGACATTGCGACAGGTGCGCCAAGAATTGGGCAAGCAGTATCCCGATAGCGATGAAGCAGCCCGTGCGGCATTTGAGCGCGACAAAGCGGCGTTGCGTGAAATGGGTATTCCGATTGAGACAAAAACTCTTGGCGGAGATGCAGCCGGTGAAGTTACTTATTGGGTTAATCGATCGAACTACGAACTCAGCGATTTGAGGCTGACAGATGAAGAGCGAGCGGCGTTGCAACTTGCCGTGGCGACCGTGCACCTGGGTGCGCAACACGGTGAAGAAGCACTCTGGAAACTTGGTGGCGAAAGAATTTTGGGCAAAGCGGCGATGAGTGTGAACATCGGATTGGTTGACAAAAACATGAACGTCATTACCGACGCGGTGATGAAACGCAAGACGCTTAACTTTGAGTACAAAGGCGAGAAGCGACAAGTTGACCCATACGGGATGCTGTCTCGAAATGGTTTTTGGTACATCATCGGCTTCGACCACTTGCGTCGAGACAAACGTGTTTTTCGTGTCGATCGAATTGAGGGCACGGTTTTGGCAGGTGAGGGGCGTGCGTTTAAAACTCCGGTTGATTTTGATGTCGCTGCGGCTGTGCCCACCGAAAAACAAATGCTGGCCGCGGGAGATGGCGAGGAAACAACAGCAGTTGTGCTCGTTGACGCTTCGTTAGCCGCCGGTGTGCGACGCGACTTCGGCGAAAGTTCTGTGATTCGTGAGCGAGATGATGGCGGTGTTGAGTTTGCGATACCTTGCGCCAACCTTGACGGCTTCAGACTATGGCTCTTCGCGATGGTCGAAAGTGCCGAAGTTCTTGAGCCCCAGTCGGTTCGCGACCAAGTTGTTCAATGGCTAGAAAATCTCGCGGCAGGTAAATGATGGCAGCCAAAAAACGTCCAGCAAAAAAGCGCTCGAGCAAACCCGCCAAGAAATCTGTCGCAACCTCGAAACGCTCGGCGAAATCGGCACGCTCGGCGAAATCGGCACGCTCGGCGAAATCGGCACGCTCGGCGAAATCGGCACGGCCGGTGCGGCCAGTACGGCGCGGCCCTCGAAGTGCGGCTCAGCGGGTGAGTGGTCTGTTGGTGATGCTGCCGTGGATAATGCAACGACGGCGCGTCAAGATCTCGACGATGGCGAGACAGTTCAATCTCAGCGAAACCGAACTTGTTGAAGACTTGCAGATGGCGGCAGTTTGCGGTGTGCCGCCGTATACACCTGATGCATTGATCGATGTTTTTATGGACAACGGAATGGTCATTGCCGAAGTGCCGTTGGTTTTTTCTCGACCACTCAAGTTGAGCACTGCAGAATTGTTTGCCGTTTCTGTAATGGCTCAGACAGCATTGCAGCTGCCAGGGGCAAATAAGAAAGGACCTTTGGCGTCAGCGTTGGCCAAACTGGCGCCGTTGATGCCAGCGGGTGCAGAAACAATCAAGGTGCAACTGCCGAAGGCTCGTTTTGTCAAGGAGTTATTGGCCGCTGTAGAAAGTGGCGAGCGCCATGAAATTGAGTATTTCTCGCCGGCGTCGCTGAAACGCAGCACGCGAACGATAACGCCTCGAAAAGTATTTGAAGATTCAGGTCGTTGGTATGTCGCCGCAGACGATCATCTTTCAGGAGAAGATCGAGTATTTAGAGTCGACCGCATCGAAAAATTGAATGGTACGCAAATTTTTGATCAATTGCGCGAAGTTCGAGACGATGAACTGCCGTGGTTTTCAGAGAGTCTGCAACAAGTCACATTGCGCGTGCAAAAGCAAGCCCGATGGATTGTCGAGTCGTATCCATACGTGTCGCGGGTTGACAACAAAGACGGCAGTGTTGACTTGACTATGTCGATCACATCAAAGCATTGGCTCGGGCGGTTGTTGTTGCGGGCCGGAAACGGTGTGAAAGTTTTGAAGCCAGTTGAATACAAGCAACTGGCTAGCCAGACCGCGCAAAGCGTCTTGTTGCGATACAAAAAGACGGCGTAGTAGCCCAGGCGGGCGTCATCTAATTGTGCGCGAACTAAGCGCCGAAGTGGGCGCTTAATTGCTCGACTGTCGTGATGTTGTGTGCGCGCAATAAGTGCGGCAGTACAAGAGCGGCGCCTAAGGCATCTGCCAGTGCGTCATGGGGGCGGGTGACCACCACGCCGTAACGAGTGGTGACATCTCTTAGTTTGTGAGAGTTGACTCGCTTAGGGTCGAGGGCGCGCGACATTTTCAACGTATCGAGTGGACCGTTATAAGTGATTTCGGTTTTTAGGCGAGATGCTTCACCGTTTAGAAAGCCGATATCAAATTTTGCATTGTGCGCAACAAAGATCGTGTCGTGCAGATAGTTTTTGAGTTTGGCAACCATTTCATGGGGGCTGATGCCGCGACGCAAGTCAGAGCGTTTGATGCCGTGAATCTTGTATGCACCGAGGCGTCCCGGCTTCCAAAAGAAACGTTTAACGAAGGTTTCGTATTGCTCTTCAATCGTGCCGTCGTGACGTGATATAACGACACCAAGTTGCAAAACGTAATCGTTGGTGCCCGATAGACCGGTGGTCTCGGTATCAACTACGGCAAATCGAACATCACTGAGCACTTTGTTTTCGATTACCGATTGCATGAAGAGAAACCTACCCGACCGATGTATTGACGATTTTTGCGGGTCTTGTTTATTTGTCTCGTTTATTTATTGGCTAGCGCCTTGGCAAAGTTTTCACGATCGAAGTAATCACGCCAGAGAGCAATTTTTGATTCACTGACCACGAAAAGACCAGCGACATCAAGTTCGACCCAGCGACCATCGATTTGAAATCTGTCGGTGCGCTCATTCATGACAACACCGTGCTCAAGGTCGCCACTCGCCACTTGATGGTGGATGATCCACTCGTAGGCCGAACACTCGGCGAGAAAACCACCCAAAGTTTGCTCGATTGCAGCGCGACCAAAGACCTTGGTGATCGGCACATTGTCGTATTCGCAGTCTTGTGACACCAAGTCGAGCGCGGCAGTTAGATGGTGCCCTTGGATCAATTCAAAAAACGAGGTGACGAGAGCATCGGGATCTTTTGGTGACGAAGGCATGTCTTCAATCATGACACGCCGTAACGCTTGAACTTGGCGTTAGCGATATTTAGTAATCGCACTCACTATTTTCGTGCGGCGGACGAATGACTTTTGCGCGGATACCAATTGGGGCGATCACTTTGTATCCCGCTAAATGACGTTGCTCTTCGTTTTCTCCGCCCCAGAACCCGTACTCGTGGTTTTCGCGCGCGAACTGACGACAGTCAATCATTGCAGGGCAACTTTTGCACAAGGTGCCGGCTTTGTTTTCGCGGCGAATGCGAGCCTGTGGACGTTCGGAGTTTGGCGCAAAAAATAAATTTCGTTTGCCGACGCACTTTGATTGATCACGCCACTTTGTGAGTTGTACTAGCAAACGCAAAGTTTCGAGGGTTATTTCGCTGGGATATCCCTCAGAGGTATATGACACGAAACGTACATTATTTTTGCAACAAAGTGAAGCAGAAACTTTGCTTGAGAAAATTTATAATTACAAACTTGTAACTAAGTTCGGTTAGCGAGACTCAGGCTTGCTAAAGAAGTTCGGCCGCGAGGCTGGCAACTTCGCTGCGTTCGCACGACTCAAGCGTGATGTGGCCGAAGCAACTTTGACCCGCGAACGCTTGCACCAAAACGGCAAGTGCATTGTTGCTTTCTCCCATATATGGAGCATCGATTTGGCTCGTATCACCCGTAAATATGACTTTGGTGCCGTCGCCTATGCGGGTCAGGATCGTTTTTAGTGTTGTTGGCTCGAGGTTTTGCGCTTCATCGACGACCACAATCTGAGCCTGCAGGCTGCGCCCGCGCAAGAAAGTCACCGATTCAAGCGTCAATTGACCGCGGGCGATTAGGTCGTCGATTAGCCCGCGCGCATCTTGACTCGAACGATGATCTGTGAGTGCGACAACCGCGTCGTGAATTGCCGACATCCATGGATCAAGTTTTTCTTCGAGACCGCCCGGTAGAAAACCGACATCAGCCCGACCGACTGGTACGAGGGGTCGGTAAACAGCCAATCGCTCATAACGATGTTGTTCAACGACTTGTTCGAGACCTGCGGCAATCGCTAGAACCGTTTTTCCGGTGCCTGCGCGACCGTCAAGTGCCACGACTGTGATTTGCGGGTCGAGCAAAAGTTCGAGTGCGAATCTTTGCTCTTTGTTTCGGGCGCGCAAGCCCCAAGCCTCGGGGGCGTTTTGATGCATTAACCGCAATTCGTTATCGCGGCAACGAGTTAGTGCTGACTGCGAACCGCAACGCAGAATCGCAAAATTGTTTTCGTAGAGACCTGCCGCGCCGTCGACATCGGTTTTTTCGATACCTTCAGACTTGTAGAGACTGTCGATGACTTCGACTGGGGCGTCAAAGGTCGACCAACCCATCGGTTTTTCGGAGCGACCACCGTTCACTGGCCGGTGTTCGAGTGCGGTTAGGCCCATATGGGCGGCCTTGATGCGCAGGGCGGCGTCATTTGAGACGATGCACGTAGGCGAAACCGTTGCTTGGCCCAAAGCGGCACCGATTATGCGGTTATCTGGCACCTCGGGGTCGAGCCCATGCTCAATAAGTAGGTGTTTTTGGATGCCATTTACTTCGATTTGGATTGTCGACCCTGGCTCGGTGCCAACTATTGGTGTCGGCTCTTTGAGCGAGCCACCTGCTTTGCGACGCAAATCTTCGATCGCACGCAGCGCGCTGCGTGCGGCTCGGCCCACATCATCCATTCGTGTTTTTAGTCCATCAAGTTCTTCGATAACTGTTAGCGGAATGACAATTGCGCAGTTTGGAAAACTAGCAAGACAATTTGGGTCGGCGATTAAAACAGAAGTGTCGAGCACGACACGCGAACCGACCGGCGTCGCAAAAAGATCGGCAAACTGCTCGTTGGTTTTTTCAGAAATAGATTTTGAGGTGGACAACGAATTTAAGTGTTGCTTCTTCGTCTTGGGCGATGGTGGATGGCATGAGCCCAAAGTGCTCTTGAGAGGGCGAATTTACGGGATTTTTAAAAATTTATTTAAAATTTCTTTTTCGGATCGAAAAATTATCTTGATCGGCGAATTTTTTGGCGAGGAGAAGTCGCCGTCGTGATTTGCGTCGCGATCGTGCCGCAAGGATTATCCACAAGGTATTTTTTGATTCTGGAATCAAATTTTTCGATTGGATGACCCCTGTAAACCCTTATTTCATAAGGGTTTGGTGCGTTACCGTGTTTTTTCGGTTATTGGTCGCGACAAAGTCGGCGAAGAGAAAGCTCGACTGAAAAATTCGCCTTACGCGATTATTTTTTTAAAAATTTCGTGCTCAATCGAAATTTTGGATCAGCCGACTCGGAAAGTCGT
>RFMT01000287.1 GCA_009927565.1 Acidimicrobiia bacterium | reverse complement strand
TTGAGCGGCACGAGCGTGACGTCGGCGCCCCAAACCGCATGGTCGTAGCCACCATCGACATATTGCGACAGTGCATCTTCGCTGGCATGACCGCCAGGACCATGACCACAGTCATGACCTAAAGCGATTGCTTCTGTGAGTGCGACATTGACACCAATTGCCCGCGCTACTGATGTGGCCACTTGTGCGACTTCGAGAGCGTGAGTCAAACGAGTTCGCTGGTGATCTTGCGGAAAGACAAATACCTGCGTCTTGCCAGCCAACCGACGAAATGAAGAAGCGTGCAGGATGCGGTCACGATCGCGCTCGAAACAAGTGCGAAATCTGTCAGGCTCTTCTTCGATCGCGCGATTGCCAGCACCAAAACTTCGTGTTGCCAGAACCGTCAATTTCTGGTCTTCAAGTTCTTCACGCTTTCGGCGATCAACCAAATCGCGCGAACCAGAGCCAGCCCATGAGTCAGAGTGGGCGAGGCGAATTTCTACATCCGCATCGACGCTGTGACCGTGCATCGTTTCGGCCCACGCTTTGGCGCGTGAGGTTTGCGCGTTTTTGTCCTCAATAACCATTGACACAACCATAGGCAACTGGTGAGCACTAACTGACGCTTGTAGCCTTATAAAGCCTGCTTTAGCTACGCGTAACTGCGCTTAATCGCGCGTGATTGCATTTGGCCCGGCAGACCCCGAGGAGACCGATGAGTGTTTTTGTTGACGAAGCCCAATTAAATGTTCGCGGAGGCGACGGGGGTAGTGGCTGCGTCAGTTTTCGTCGCGAAGGGCCCGTTGTGCACGGTGGCCCAAACGGGGGCGACGGCGGCAACGGTGGTTCGGTTTGGCTTGAGGCCGATCGCAACGTAGCCAGCTTGTTGGCGTTCCGCGACCACCCTCATCGTCGCGCGCAAGATGGCGTTTCAGGGATGGGAAAAGACTTGCATGGTCGACGCGGCGAAGAACTTGTCGTCAAAGTTCCTGAAGGTACCGTCGTAAAAGATCTTTACTCGGGTGAGATTTTGGCTGACCTCGCAACACACGGTTCTCGGTGGTTGGCTGCTCAGGGCGGCGAAGGTGGTCGTGGCAACGCTCGCTTTTTGTCGAATCGTCGTCGTGCACCAAAATTTGCCGAACAAGGTGAACATGGTTCAGAGCGTTGGCTCAAACTTGAAATGAAATTGATGGCCGATGTCGCACTGGTCGGGTTTCCTAATGCAGGCAAGAGCACATTCATCAGTTCGGTTTCGGCAGCCAAACCGAAGATTGCAAATTATCCTTTCACTACACTCGAGCCACACCTTGGTGTCGTGCGTTTGAACAGCACCACAGAGTTTGTGATCGCTGACATTCCAGGCATCATCGAAGGTGCGAGTCAAGGCAAAGGTTTGGGTGACCAATTTTTACGCCACATTGAACGCGCACGAGTTCTTTGTGTGCTGATCGACTTGGTTTCAATGGAAGAGATTTCACCAGCCGAGCAAGAAGAAATTTTGCTCCGCGAATTGAAGGCTTATCAACCCGAACTGCTTGATCGCCCACGGTTAATTGTCGCTACCAAGACAGATTCGGCAACACCTGAAGCCATTGCTGCATGGAACGGCCCGAAGATTTCAGCAGTTACCGGTGATGGCGTACGCGATGTCTTGACCCAATTGGCAGTGCTCGTGGCAGAAGCGAGAACAACCGAACCTGCACCGATCGGCCCTGTTACGTTTCGGCCAGAACCCCAGGGCACACGCGTTGAGCGCATCGGCAGCAATGAATTTCGTCTGCATGGTCGCGATATTGAGCGCTCTATTGCTCTAAATGATCTAACTAATGCTGATGCATTGAACTACATTGACGATCGCATGTCGCGGCTTGGTATTCCACGGCTTTTGGCTCGCGCGGGTGCGACAGAAGGCGCAATCGTGTGGATCGGTACATTCTCGTTTGACTACACACCGGAGCAATAATCATGCGCGTTGTCGTTAAGATCGGTACTTCATCGATCACAACTGAAATTGGCAGCATTAACTCGGCTGCTGTTAGTGCGCTATGTGAAGAAGTTGCAGAACTACGCAAAGCGAATCACGAAGTCTTGGTTGTCACATCGGGTGCTGTCGCTGGCGGTGTTGCCGCTTTAAAACTTGGCAAAAGGCCAACCGATATGCCGACACTGCAAGCACTTGCGGCTGCTGGCCAAAGTCGATTGATGCAAGAATACAACGTACAACTTGATCGACATCAGTTAGTTGGCGCGCAGGTTCTGTTGGTGCCAAACGATTTTATTGACCGACATCAATATCTGCACGCACGCCAGACTTTATTGCGTCTGCTCGAGTTGGGTTGCGTGCCGGTAATCAATGAAAACGATGCGATTGCCAGTGATGAGATTCGCTTTGGTGATAACGATCGTATTGCGGCACTTGTTGCCCACAGTGTGTCGGCTGATGTTTTGATCTTGTTGACTGATTTAAAGGGTCTTTATACTGCCGATCCAAATGTTGATCCGAAAGCCGTGTTTATCGAAACCGTTAATGCAGATGACGAGTTGCTCTCGGTTCGCGCGGGCACCTCGGCGAACAGAGTTGGCAGTGGCGGGATGGCCTCGAAACTTGCCGCTGCTCGAATTGCTTCGTGGTCTGGTGTGCGCACGGTAATTGCCGCCGCCAAACGAAAAAATGTCGTTGTCGATGCCGTGAATCAAGTGCCTGGTGCGGGTACGCAGTTTTTGCCGCGACAGCGTGAACTTACCGCTCGCAAATTGTGGATTGCATTTGCCGCACAAGCAACTGGCTCGGTAACAGTCGACGACGGCGCACGCGATGCCGTGCTTCGTCGCAATGTTTCGCTGTTGCATGCAGGCGTCAAGAATGTGCAAGGCGACTTTGAGGCAGGAGACACCATTGAAGTATTAGATACCACTGGTCAAGTGATTGCCCGAGGCATGGCAAGTGTCAGTTCGGTGCAGGCAAGTGCTGGAGCGGGTCAAAAAAGTGCAGATCTTGGCGAAGGTATTTCAGCAGAGGTGATTCATCGCGACGACCTAGTCGTACTTATTGCTTGACCAATTAGGGCGAACTAGCCGCAAATCCAAAGGCTTTTGCGACGTAGAACGAAAATTGCAACGCCACTTGAAACCAAATAGGCAAGTGAAAACGCCAAACCTAAGCCGAGAACGTCGTATTTCTTGACGAGCAAAAATGCAAAAACAATATTTAGTGCATTTTCAAACACATTTATGAAAAATGGTGTGCGCGTGTCGCCGTGGCTATAAAAGCCGCGCAGCACGAATAAATAAATCGAAAAGCCCGAGAGACCCACACTGAGGCCAACAAGTGCGCGAGCGGTGTTTGTTGTCGCCGATTCATCAAAGTTGCCGTATTGCAACAACATCGCAACTATTGGTTTGGCAAAAATCACCAAAATTAAAGAAGCCGGAATGGTCACCAGTGCTGTGAGTCGAATGCCCGAGTAAAACCTACGATCAAACTCATGCTTGTTTTTTTGAGCAACAGCGCGAGCAAGTTCGGGCACAAAAGTTGTCGCAATTGAGACTGCCAGAAGTCCGTGTGGCAAAGAAAAAAATGTAAATGCCTTTGAGTAGGCGTCGACATTGCCGCTACCCGGATTGGCGAGGTTCTTGATGATCACTAGAGCCACTTGGTTGGCTGCGATATATCCAACCGCCCAACCAGATAGTTTGAGCAAGTCTTTAACAGCTGGGTGTGAGAGATCAAAGTTCCACTTCAGTCTTGTGCCACTTTTGCGCAGGGCCACGATCATGCCAACCGCCATCACGATGATGCCGGATGTTGAACCCATGCCGAATAGCCATTGCAAAGATGAACTATCAACAACTTCAGAAAGCGTTGGTGGGTCAACACTGCTGACGCGGCTAATAAATAGCAGAGATGCAATCGTGACGATGTTTGCCAAAACTGGTGTCCATGCAGCAGCGAAAAACTTCTTGCGCGCATGCAAGATTGATGTACAAATTGAAGTGATGCCGTAGAAGAAAATCTGAAGCAGCAACAAACGTGTGAGAATTGTGCCGGCTTGGCGAAAAAGATTGGCGTCAATATCGCTCGCGGGGTTAAGTGAGAAGACTCTGAAGATCAGCGGCGCAACTGCAATGGCAAGCGCAGTGATTACGCCAAGAGCCACGACGGCAAAGCTCGTGATCGCACTGACCGAGTCGTCGTCATTGGTTTGTAAATGTCGAGTAAAGAGGGGCACGAGTGTTGCGGTGAGAATTCCGCCGAGCAACAACTCGTAAACAACATTTGGTGCGTTATTGGCGATGTCGTAAGCATCGGCGAGCGCGGTTTGGCCGACAACGATGCCAAAAACAATTATGCGAACGAGGCCAGTAAGTCGACTTAGCGCGGTGCCACTAGCCACAGTGAGATTGGCTCTCAGTAGATCCGAACGGGCGGAGGGCATAGCCATCGCTTATAAGCGTAATTGCACTTAGTTACAGCAATGTCTGACGGCTAGGGTTGAGCGGGTGAAACCACGATTTAAAGACGTCGCTACCGTTCGCAGCGGGCTAAAAAAAGAAAATTATCTCGCCGATGATGGAATCGCAGGTGTGGTCTATCTGGCAGATCGACTGGGCAAACCAGTTCTGATCGAAGGTCCTGCTGGCACTGGCAAGACACAACTTGCAAAGAGCGTCGCCGAGATGACTGGCGCGCGACTTATTCGTCTGCAATGTTACGAAGGTCTCGATGAGTCAAAGGCTCTTTATGAATGGAACTACAAGAAGCAGTTATTGCGCATTCAAGCCGACAAGACGAGCGACTCTTGGAGCGAAGTGCATGACGATATTTTCAGCGAAGAGTTCTTGCTGACTCGACCGTTGCTTGAGGCGATAACCAGCGAAGAGCCTGTTGTATTGCTAATTGACGAAGTTGATCGCGTTGAAGTTGAGACCGAGGCTTTACTTCTCGAAATTTTGTCTGAATATCAAGTATCAATTCCAGAATTGGGCACAATCACTGCAAAGCAAATTCCATTGGTGTTCTTGACTTCTAACAACACGCGCGAACTTTCAGAGGCGTTGAAGCGTCGCTGTCTCTATTTGCACGTCGATTATCCAGATCTTGAGCGCGAAAAAGAAATCGTTCTGACCAAAGTTCCGGATATCAGCGAAAATCTTGCGGATCAAATTGCCCGCATCGTACGCAGTATCCGCCAACTTGATCTGAAGAAGGCGCCTTCTGTTAGCGAAACTCTCGACTGGGCCCGAACGCTGATGCTTCTTGGCATCGAAACAATCGACGAGAAAGAAGCAAAAGAGACTTTGCACATCCTTTTGAAATATCAAACTGACATCGCTAAAGCAGCCAAAGAACTTTCAGTTACGAAGTGAGTTTTTAAATGCCCGTACTTGACCTGATGTCGGGTTTCATAGCCGAGTTGCGCAATGCGGGTTTGCCAGTGAGTCTCACCGAAAATCTTGACGCAATGGAAGCGGTGAAGGTAATACCAATAGAAGATCGCGACGCATTTAAATATGCTCTCGGCGCAACTCTGGTCAAGAACAACGCGCATTGGCGCGTATTCGAAACTATTTTCGAGGTTTATTTCTCGCTACGTGGCCCCGAGTACGAAATAAACCAAGAAGGTCAGCCAGACGATTTCTGGCGTGAAATGCAAGACCAAATGGATCAAGTTAAAGGTCAGGGCGAAGGCAAAGGTTCTGGTGGCGGCATGGATTCGCTGACTCCCGAAGAAATTGCCGCAATGTTGATGCGTGCCCTGATGAACGGTGATCAAGCGATGATGCGCGCATTGGCAAAACAATCTGTGCAACGATTCGCAGGCATGGAGCCTGGTCGGCCCGTCGGAGGCACTTACTACTTGTATCGCACGCTGCGCAATCTTGATCTCGACAACATGTTGCAAAAGTTGATCGATGCAAATCGTGAGATGAGCAATCAAGCACTTTCATCACTTGAAGAACGACTCGAGAAAGACGAGTTTGAAAGTCGCATTGAGCAGTTCAAGCAAGAAGTTGAAGCAGAGATTCGGCGTCGCCTTGTCGCTGATCGCGGTGCCGAAGCGATGGCTAAAACTTTGCGCAAACCACTGCCAGAAGATGTCGAGTTCATGCACGCAAGTCGTGACGAAATGCAAAGTTTGAAAAAGGCTTTGTATCCGTTGACGCGAAAGTTGGCCGCGCGATTGGCTCGTAAGCGTCGTCACGGTCGTAAGGGTCCGCTTGATTTTCGCAATACGGTGCGGCACTCGTTGAGTTATGGTGGCGTACCTGCTGATCCAAAGTTTCGATATCCACGCCCGGCAAAGCCCGAGTTGATGGTCGTTGCCGACATCTCGGGCAGCGTGGCCGCTTTTGCCCGATTTACCTTGATGTTCGTTTATGCGATTCAGAATCAGTTCTCGAAAGTTCGATCATTCGTATTCATTGATGGCATCGACGAGGTAACTAAGTTTTTTAAGTCGACTGAAGACATCGGGGAAGCTATCAACCGCGTCAATAGCGAGGCAGATGTTGTCTGGGTCGATGGCCACAGCGATTACGGTCATGCATTTGAGGTTTTTTTTGAGCGATATGGCAAAGACATCAACTCAAAGACAACCGTTTTGCTGCTCGGCGACGCGCGCAACAATTATCACGCCGCGCAGTCGTGGGTAGTCAAAGAGATGCGCAAGCGAGCCCGCCATGTCTACTGGTTGAACCCAGAGCCCAAGTCATATTGGAACACTGGCGATTCGATCGTCGGTGAATACGGTGCTCACACTGACGGTGTATTTGAGTGTCGCAATTTGCGACAACTCGAAGGTTTTGTCGAAAACTTAGCTTGATTTGAGTTTGCGTCGCACGACTACGACCCAACCAGCGGCAACAAAGATAGAGAATATAAACCACTGAGCCGTGTAGCTCAGGTGCGAACCAGTTGATAAAACTGGGTCGGCGATCGGCGCAAGTTCTCGAGAATCTGGTGGCTGCGAGTCAAGGACCTCGAGATAGATGTCGGTGTTCAAATTTGCAATTTGCTCAGACAACCGAGGTAGATCAATATTTATGACCTCATTTAATTTGCCAGTCGGCGGGTCGCTGAGTTCGCCGAAACGACGCGACTCAGAGACTCGCACCCGTGCAATTAGCTGAACTTTGCCCTCGGGCGCTTTTGGGGTGTCAATTTCTTGTGCGATGAACCCGCGGTTGACAAGAACTATTTGGCTCGCAGATTCAAAATCAATCACTAATGGTGTAAGTGGATCGACACCCGAGATGCCTTCTTGCGAGCGATTAACTGCAAGCAGTGTTTGATCGTCAAGATACGTGCCTGAAACCGAAACATTGAGCCATTCAAGATCTGAAGGTTTCAACCTGTCGCCGCTGAGTTCGGCCAGCAAGTTCGGCAGTTGTTTTGGTTGCGCGTCGATTCGTTCAGAGACAATTTCGTTGAAATCCAGTCGCTCGTGATATCGACTGTATTGCCAAAGAGTCCTAGGTTGATCATCAGAACAATTGCAGCGACCACTGTCACATGCAACAACACCCAACTTGGTCGAAATAAAAATCGATACTTCACAAATTCATAGTATCTGTCGCGCATTAAGCCGACCGATTAGTACAACTATCGTTCTATCTGTGGCAAAGCACGTGACAGATTTTTTAGTCTGGGATGGTGACTGCGCGTTTTGCGCGCGATGCGTTGCATTTATCGAGCGAAGAATAAAGACAGACGCAAAAATGGTCGCG
>RFMT01000290.1 GCA_009927565.1 Acidimicrobiia bacterium | reverse complement strand
GCTGACCGCGCAATTTGTCGACCAATCGCAACCCATCCAACTCTTGTGCGCGCTTATACAAGAAATATGCATCATGGGTTCGAGCAAGTCCGAAACTCGGGATATTTGTCAACGAAGTTGATGTGAGTCGTATGTTTGTCAAAAACTTTGGCAAAATTTCAAATTTGCCGAGACTAGCCAGCCCTAACCAAAGCGCGAGATCTTGAGAATATGCAAAATTTTCGTCGTAGCCACCAAGTCTGCGAATCGATTCTGCTCGAAACATTACAGCAGAGTTCATAAACGGACAATTGCTCGCAAGCCTGCGGACAACATCTATATGCGTCGTCGGAGTTTTAACTTCGTTGATTAGTTTTCCTGAAGAATCAATATTTCGATACCAACTGGCAACGAGTACAAGCTCAGATTTTTGGTCTAAACACTTAACTTGCAACTGAAAGCGATCCGTAGTCGACGTGTCATCGGCGTCAAGAATCGCAATGTATTGCCCACGCGCATTATTTAGTGCAATGTTGAGTGCAGGAGTTCTGCCGTGATTTTTGTCGAGTGCGATAATTCGGATGCGTGGATCAGCAAGTTCTTGCACAATTGAAATTGATTCATCAGTTGAACAGTTATCAACTAGGACCAGTTCAAAGTCAGTGAAAGTTTGCGTCAGAACGCTGCGCACGCTCTCTTCAATCGTCGATGCTGCGTTGTAGCAGGTCATTAAGACTGAAACTTTTGGTGCCGCTGATTGTTCGTTTGTCAATTTGTTATCCCGACTTCACAAAAGTTTTGCACATCGTTTCCGCCGACTGAAGTGACGGCCAGGCGATCTGCGGCACTCAAATGGTTCCGATGAAGGCTGCTGCCTTCCGGCTCTGACCTGATTCTCGGGCACTCGTTGCACAGGACCCGACCGCCACCTCACTCGACGGAAACGGTTGCCTAACGATACCGCCAAGCAACTCGCTGAATCTTTGTGGTGCTCTCAGATAGCCTGCCAAATCCAAGCAGTTAGCGCTGTTCGGGCGATTTGGAGGGGTGCGAGAGCGGCCGAATCGGCACGCTTGGAAAGCGTGTGAGGCG
>RFMT01000327.1 GCA_009927565.1 Acidimicrobiia bacterium | reverse complement strand
GCCACACCAAACAAACCAGCAAAGACACATGCGCCGAATAGTGCCCAAATAGCCGTCGAATAACTTAAGAAACCAAGGTGCCAACCAAGAACTGCCATTAGGCGAACATCGCCTGCGCCAAGCGAACCGCTCGAAATCTTGTTCGAAATAATTGAGATTGCAGCGCCAAAAGATGCACAGACACCTGCCGAAACAAGCGCATCGAAATTCGAAACCCTGATCGCATAAACGCCCAGAAGCAAAGTGCCGCTAACTGCCAGGCCGTGCGAAATTTGGCGCACAAGACGATGAGTAAAGAAATCAATCAAAGACTGCACCAAAAGACCAGCGCAGAGAATTGCGAAACACAATTGCTGTTCGAATTCTGAAAATCGTAAGAAAATTAAATCGCTGATTAACGCGCCAACAACAAAAGTAGCGACCTCAATACGACTCGAAAACTCTCGAGATTCAGAATCAATTTTTTTGATTAGAGACTTAGCAGTAAAACCTAAAATCAAACCGATGAAAGCGCCAAGCGAAATAACTAGCGCTCGGCTCAAAATGATTTCTACTCTTGCACTAGCTCGATCAGCGTGCCGAAACTTCCTTTGGGGTGAATGAATGCAACAGTTGTGCCGCGCGAACCTTTGCGCGGAACTTTGTCAATCGCCGTAGCACCAGCCTCAATCATCGACTGCAACGCTTTGGCGCAATCGGCGACTCGATAGCCAATGTGATGCAGGCCCTCACCTCGTTTTTCAAGCGACTTAGCGACTGGTGAATCTGGACGAGTCGGAGTCAACAACTGCACGTAACTTTCGGCAACTTTAAGCAGAGCCTCTTCAACGCCATCTTGCTCGACAATCTCTCGATGTGAAACAGACGCGCCAAATGCGCGCTTGTAATAATCAATCGCTGCTTCAAGATCATTGACAGCAATTGCCACGTGATCAATTTCGGTTAGCAACATAATGTCTCCTTAACTTCTTCTGAAGTGACGAAGGTTTTTTTCGCCAACTTTTTCACGAAACTCTGGATTATTGATGCCCAAACCCTCGCGTGGGGCCATACATAACACACCAATCTTTCCTTCGTGCATGTTTTTATGCACTTGGTATGCCGCATCTCCTGTCTGATTGAGGTCGAACACCTGTGACAACACTGGGTGAATCATGCCTTTAGAAATTAGACGATTTGCTTCCCACGCTTCGCGATAGTTGGCAAAGTGAGAACCAACAAGTTTTTTCAAGCGCATCCAGAAGTAGCGATTGTCAAATTCCATCATGTAACCACTTGTTGCTGCACAAGTTGCGACAGTGCCACCCTTCTTGGCCACATACATCGATGCGGCAAATGTTGAACGACCGGGGTGTTCAAAGACAATGTCTGGGTCTTCACCGACGAGTGCGCGAATGTCGCCACCAAAACGACGCCATTCTTTTTCGTCATGGGTGTTTGCATCTTTCCAGAACTGATAGTTGCCTGCGCGACGGTCAATAACTGCTTCAACGCCCATGCCTCGCAGAATTTCTGCTTTGTCGGCAGAACTGACAACACCGACTGGAATGCCGCCACCATTTAGTACATATTGAGTTGCGTAAGCACCGATGCCGCCAGTTGCTCCCCAGATCAAGACCACATCGCCTTGTTTCATGTGTGCACCGTTTGGCGATACGAGCATGCGATAGCTAGTGCTGTTGCACAGCGCATTGACCGCTGATTCTTCCCACGACAAGTGCTCGGGCTTTGGCATGAGTTGGTTAGCTTTCACCACACTCAAATCGGCGAGACCGCCAAAATTTGTCTCGTATCCCCAAATTCGCTGGTTACTTCCAAGCATCGAGTCGTTGTGCGAAGTCGGGTCTTGATCATCGACGTGGTTGCAATGCACGGTGATTCGGTCACCTGGTTTCCAGTTGCGAACCGCCGAACCAACTCGCAACACCACACCCGAGGCGTCACTACCCATGATGTGATACGGAAGATCATGGCGTTTTGCCAATTCACTCTCGCGCGCAAGACGAGTAAGCGCACTAAAAGTAGAGATCGGTTCAAAGATGCTCGACCACACCGTATTGAAATTGATACTGCTGGCCATGACGGCGATAAGCGCCTCGTCTGGTGCAATCTGAGGAACAGGTACTTCCTGTATGTGGACACTTTTGCGTGGATCCTTGTCCGCAGAAGCGACACCAGTAAACATCTCTTGTTCGTCTTTGCGCACCACCGCAGCGCGATACGACTCAGGAATCTGCAAGGCGGCAAATGCCTTTGTGTCGGCATTGTTTTCGATGGCTTCCAGAATGCTTTTCATGGGTTAAAGGGTAGTGAGCAAATGCGCCTACGCTCTAACCCATGGCCGGCTCATACATCATCTCTGGAGCAAGAACACCGATCGGCAAACTAAGTGGTGCACTCGCATCATTCAGTGCCGCCGAATTAGGTGGTATTGCAATCGCGGAAGCACTTAAGCGCGCGGGCGTCGCCCCACACGAAGTTGAACATGTGATCATGGGACAAGTTTTGATGGCGGGACAAGGTCAAGTACCGTCGCGACAAGCGGCTGCAAAAGCGGGTATCCCGATGAACGTGCCCAGCGTGAATGTCAACAAGGTTTGTCTCTCGGGTCTTAATTCGATTTATCTTGCCGACCAAATGATCGCCAACGGCGATGCCGACATCGTTGTCGCTGGAGGCATGGAGAGCATGACTAATTCTCCGTATCTAGCCATGGGTGCACGAAGTGGATACCGATTCGGTGACGTACAGATGCTTGACGCGATTCAACGCGACGGATTGTGGTGCGCGTTTGATTCATGTCTGATGGGTCTTGGCACCGAACGATACGCCGCCGGCGAAATTAGTCGCGAAGCCCAAGACGACTTGGCGATGAAAAGCAACCAGCGTGCTGCTGCATCAATCGCAAACGGTAAACTCGCCGAAGAAATTGTGGCAATTACGATTCCGCAACGAAAGGGCGACCCCATCGTCGTCAGCAACGACGAGGGTGTTCGCGCTTCAACGACAATGGAGTCGCTCGCGTCGCTTAAGCCGGCGTTCGACAAAACTGGCACCGTAACGGCGGGCAACGCCAGCCAAATCAGCGATGCAGGTTCAGCAGTGGTGATGATGTCAAAACGTGCAGCCGAAAAACGTGGTGTCAAACCACTTGGTGAATTTATTTCATACGGAATGGTTGCGGGCCCGGATAACGCCTCGTTGCTGCACCAACCGAGCCGCAGCATTATCAAAGCGCTCGAGCGCGTTGGCAAAAAAGTCTCTGATGTTGATCTTTTCGAAATCAATGAAGCATTTGCTGCAGTGGGCGTTGCTTCGATGCGTGACCTTGGTATTACCGACGAAAATGTGAATGTCAATGGCGGCGCTATCGCGCTTGGTCACCCAATTGGTATGAGC
>RFMT01000408.1 GCA_009927565.1 Acidimicrobiia bacterium | reverse complement strand
AAAGGCCAAAACAATTTCAAAATTTCTCGGTGATGGCTTCGATGTCCGCGCTTCAGTTGGTCACATTGCTGACTTGCCCAGCAAAGGTTTATCTGTCGATGTAGAAAACTCTTTCAAACCAAATTACGAATTAACAGAGCGAGGCGCACAAGTAATAAAAGAATTAAAAGCGCTGCTAAAAGATGCTGACGAACTTTTTCTAGCAACCGACGAAGACCGCGAGGGCGAGGCGATTGCAGCTCACCTTTTAGAATATTTGAAGCCAAAAATACCCGTGAAGCGAATGGTGTTTCACGAAATCACAAAAACTGCGATCTCCGAGGCGCTAGAACACACACGCGATATCGACTACAAATTGGTTGACGCGGCAGAGGCAAGACGAATTCTCGACCGTTTATACGGATACGAAGTTTCACCAATCTTGTGGCGCAAAGTAAACCGCGGGCTTTCCGCCGGGCGAGTACAAAGTCCTTCAATTCGCTTGGTCGTCGAACGCGAAGAAGAACGAATGGCCCACGTCGCCGCCGGATATTGGGACCTCGAAGCCACGAGCGCCACTACTCCTATATTTAGTGCAAGTTTGCAGTCGGTTGACGGGTCAAGAATCGCAATGGGCAAAGACTTTGACTCGCTCGGCGTGGTTAAAGAAGGTGTTGTTGTAATCACAGAATCTAAGGCCGGCGAACTTGTTGCCGGCCTCGCCAGCGTCGACCTCGAGGTCCGCAGTGTCGAAGATCGGCCATATCGCAAGTCGCCGCGTGCGCCATTTATGACCAGCACCCTTCAACAAGAAGGTGGCAACAAACTACGCATAACAGCAAGTGAGGTAATGCGCCTGGCGCAAAGTCTCTATGAGGGTGGCTTCATTACATATATGCGTACCGACAACGTCATTTTGGGTGACGACGCAATGACGGCTGTGCGCGGCGAAATTTCAAACACATTCGGTAAAGAGTTCTTGTCGGCTGAGCCGCGGCAATACAAGTCAAAGGTTAAAAATGCCCAAGAAGCCCACGAGGCGATTCGACCGACGTTGCCGCTGCGTAGCCCAGATGTGATTGCCTCTGAAGTCAATGCGCGAGAACTCGCACTTTACAAGATCATTTGGCAACGTACTCTCGCCTCGCAGATGTCTGATGCGACCGGCACAACCGTAACGGTCAAACTCGGCGCGAACACAATTGGTGCTGTTAAGGCAGACTGTGAATTTTCATCTAGCGGAACAACGATTAATTTCCCTGGTTACCGCCAGGCTTATCAAGAAATTGAAGAAGATTCCGAGTCAGAAGAAAAAGAAGCATTGTTGCCACCAATGAAAGTTGGCGACAAAATCAAAATCGACAAATACTCGGCAAATGGTCATGAAACCTCGCCACCGGCTCGATACACCGAACCAACACTTGTTAAAAAACTTGAAGAGCTCGGCATCGGTCGACCAAGCACATACGCGGCGATTCTCGGCACGATTTTGAATCGTGGTTATGTCTGGAAAAAAGGTCAAGCAATAGTTCCATCTTGGACAGCATTCGCCGTTGTGAAGTTGATGAAAAATCACTTCACCGAACTTGTTGACTATACATTTACTGCAACAGTCGAAGAAGAGCTCGATGAAATTTCACAAGGTTTAAGAGTCAAAGAAGTTTGGCTTGGCGAGTTTTATTACGGAAACGGCAAAGAGCTGCCCGGCCTTAAGCCACTCGTCGAGCACAACATCGCCAACATCGACGCAGCCGCACTGAATGCGTTTCCAGTCGGTATGCATCCGACTACTGGTGAAGAAATAGTTTTGCGTCCGGGCAAATTCGGCCCATACGTTCGTTGTGGCGACAACACAGCATCGGTGCCAGAAACTATGACACCCGACGAATTGAATGTCGAAATTGCTGTCGCGCTTTTGGCGGCACCAAAATACATCGACCCAATTGGTGAACTTGATGGCCTGCCCGTATTTTTGAAAACCGGTCGCTACGGACCTTACGTGCAGTGGGGCACGATTGAAAATCCACCACCCGATTTAGAAAAACCAAAAATGGTCTCGTTGTTTAAATCGATGGCGCTTGAAAATGTCACGATGACTGAAGCCCTGCAACTTTTGTCGTTGCCTCGCACAGTTGGCGCCGACACAACAGATGGCGAAATCATCACTGCACAAAACGGTCGCTACGGTCCATACATCAGCAAAGGTAAAGAGAGCCGCACTCTTGAAAGTGAAGACCAGATTTTCACGATCACGATTGAGGCTGCACTGGCGAAACTTGCCGAACCGCGAGTCTTTGGTCGGCGCGGACCCGCAAAGCCTCCACTAAAAGAATTCGGCAACGACCCAGTTAGCAATCGACCAGTTATTGCCAAAGACGGAAAGTTCGGCACTTACGTAACCGACGGCGAAACCAACGCGAGTTTGACGCGAGGCGATCGTCTCGAGTTCATTACGCCAGAGCGCGCGTTTGAGTTGCTGGCGATTCGTCGTGACTACACGGCGTCGAATGGCGGCAAAAAACCAGCCAAGCGTGCTGCGAAACCAAAGAAGGCTGCAGCAGAAAAAGCAAAGGCCAAACCCAAAACTAAGCCGAGCGCCAAAGCCGCAAAAAAACCCGCTAAAACTGCAGGCG
>RFMT01000193.1 GCA_009927565.1 Acidimicrobiia bacterium | reverse complement strand
AGCGCTTTGCGTGCTTCGGTTTCACTGGGCGTTGGCATCTGCAAAATCTTTTTTGGCAACACTCGCTCTGGAATGTCGTAAACCCGAGCAAAGTCACTGCCGCGACCACACGACATCAATTCGCCGGTCAAAAATAAATACTCAAGTGCAGTTTTTGCTTCGTCCCAGTCCCACCAAGATGATTTTTTGGTGGTGCGGGTAGAAAGTTCTCGCGCAGAGGTTGATCCGTTTACTTCGACGTGTTTTAATATTCGCTTGACAAACGCTTTGTTCTCGGCATAAAAACTCGTCAAGCCCCAGTGTTTTAACTTGCCCGAACGTGCAGCGTGCATCTTGAAACGAAACATTGGGTGCAGTTCGACAGGCAAGTGTGCCGCCTCGTGACCCCAGTATTCAAAAATTTTGCCTTGCGAAGTTGCTTTAGCGATCGCATCGCGATCATGGTCGCCTAGCCTCGAAAACAACGGCAATTCTTGACTGCGCACGAGCACATTGACCGAGTCGATTTGAATAACGCCGAGTTTCTTGATGAGCGAAACCGCGTCGGCAGTTGTTGATCTGGTTTTTGTGCGCGGTGAATCAAAACCTTGTGCTGCTAGGGCCAAAGCCCGAGCATCTTTGATTGACAGTGAATCGAGTCGTGGTGACGGCACTTTTGCCAATGTCGTAAGGTCGGCGTGTTTGCCCGCTAGTCAGCGACTGAGATCGTCACAGACTTAATGACGACATCTTCGACAGGTCGATCGCCCGGACGCGTGGCAACATTTTGCATCGCTTCAACGACGTCAAGACCTTTGACAACCTGACCGAACAGCGAATAAAGCGGCGGTAGACCAACACCGCTCGGACCGCTGACGATGAAAAATTGTGATCCGTTTGTGTTTGGGCCGGCATTCGCCATCGCCACGCTGCCGATTTGATATTTGCCGGGTTTTGGCAACTCGTCACCGAACTTGTAGCCAGGGCCACCGCGACCACTGCCTTCTGGGTCGCCACCTTGACACATAAAACCTTTGATGATGCGGTGAAAAATAACCCCGTCGTAATAATGATGTGCCGCGAGGTAAACAAAATTGTTGACGGTGAGTGGGGCAGCCACTGCGTCAAGGGCTATGACCATCGCGCCCAACGTGGTTTCGAGAGTCGCGCTATAACGCTTGGTTGAGTCGATACCCATTGGAGGCATACTGCCGAACTTTTTTATGACCGGAGCTGAACCGTCAAGGGCTGGAAACTTTGATGATTGTTCGTTTGACATAGCCATGAACCCTACACTCGTGTCATGCCAGAAACGACAGCCAGCAACGCAGACAACAAGATGATCGAGGCAATTGAGCGCGATCTAAACGATGTCGATACCGCAATGGATCGTCTTGAGAAAGGCACTTACTTCAGCGATGAAGTAACCGGCGCGCCGCTGCGACAAGAGTTTCTCGCAGCGAACCCACTCGCCCGCCGCAACCCGAACTAAAACTAAAACATCGGGTAATTGTCGTCAGAGACGTTGCCGTTATGACCGTCGCTACGTGAGCCACGTTTGAACAAACGACTGAAAAAACTTATCAACGACGTAAAGAATTTCACAGTGATAAGTCTCGCACAAGCAACTTGGTAACCGTTAAGTAGCCAGCGTCAGTTAGGTGTACGCGATCGACGAAAAGCCACTCGTCTTTCTGCAACTCAGAGGACGTGTTGAGGTCAAGAAACTCAAGACCCGTTTTGGCACAAATGGCTTGAAGATCTTGCGTGTATTGCTGCTTGCGCTCTGCTAGTTCACTTAACACGCGCGAAAAACCTTCTGCTTCTTGATCTAAGAGTTCAAAAAGTTGTTTTTCTTGCTCGGTGAACGTTTTTTTGATCCATGGCGCGAATGGTTGCAAGACAAACGAGACAGAAGTCGAATTGTGCCTGGCCAACATTTGAAAATATTCGCAATCACGCTCAAAAACTGTGAGCATTGCACCATATGACGCCTCTTTTGAGTGGCTTGTGCTTGACAAACTTTGTGCATGTTGCTTTTTGCCAAAACCAGACCGCTCACGCAAACCGGCAACTAACTGTCGAGCGAGTGCGCGATTGCCAACCGCTGCGCTGCGCATCTGCGACTCGAATAGACCTTGATGAAAAAAAGCGCCAAACATTTTTGAAAAACTGCCACTCATTAGTGAACGCGTCAAGTTATTGACACCAGAAATCACGACAATCGGGCCGTCGATTTTCTTCGTGTTTGAAAGATGCACCAAGATTGCTTCTTGAGTCGAGTTGAACGCCCGACCGCCGAAATTGCGCCAGTTGTACTTCGTCGAGGCATTCAACAAACTTGGGATGGTCGTCGCATCACTTGTCGCGCCGATACCAAACACGCTGCTACCGCCGACCAACAATGCACTAGGGGCATCTGGCTTAACGCCAGTCGTATTGCGAAAACCAAACTCATCTGTCGTTACTGATTTGAGCGAGGCGTTACGTGGGTGAAAATACATCAGGTGCGGAACCCACTCTTGACGCATGCCAAGTTCGTCGTAATCACGCATTTGAGGCACGGCCAAGTTGCGTTGCTCGACTGCGGCGCGAGACTTTTTAACGTTGGCGCTCAAAATGATCCTTGGCTAGTGGCGATTTATCGACCCAGTAACTTTTAGCGCCGCCCTTGCCGGTCAGTCGCCCGAAACCAAACGCGCGGCGCACAACACCTGCGACGACAATGCCACACCAAACGATGAAGACGAAACTGCGTTTAATCAAGTGCGAACTCTTTTTGCCAATCTGAGTCGTGTGTGAGTGCGGGTTGCTCAGACTTTGCGAGCAACATCGAGCCGATCACGAGGTAGTCCATATCGGTGCGCATGAAACATGTATATGCCTCTTGAGGTGTGCAAACAGGTGGCTCGCCGCGCACATTGAACGAAGTGTTGAGCAAAACCGAACAGTTATGGCGTTGCTTGAACACGCTAAGCAGTTCATGAAACTCGGGATTTGTCTCTTTATGCACGGTTTGCACGCGCGCTGAAAAGTCAACGTGCGTAACGGCCGGAATTTCTGATCTCACAACGTTGAGTTTGTCAATGCCAAAAAGTTTCGACATGTCGGCATGGTCTTTGCTTCGACGATGCTGTGCGACAGGTGCGACAACCAACATATAGGGGCTCGACGTGTCGAGATCGAACCAGTCTGAAACATCTTCAGCGAGAACGGCTGGTGCAAATGGACGAAAGCCCTCGCGAAATTTGATTTTGAGATTCATCTTCTTTTGCATGTCGGGGTGGCGTGCATCGCCGAGAATCGTGCGATTGCCGAGTGCTCGCGGGCCGAACTCCATTCGACCTTGAAACCACCCGACGACAGCACCGTCATTAAGCAAGTCTGCGACTCGTTCGTTGAGTTCGTGGCGCGAAAGTTGTGTGTAGCGAATTTGTTCTGAGTCAAGAAATTCGGCGACATTTACGTCAGAGAATTTTGGACCGAGATAACTGCCACGCATTGCATCACCAGTTTTTGCGGTGCGAGGTTTGCCGAGATATTTGTGCCATACGCCAAGCGCCGCACCAAGTGCACCACCGGCGTCGCCAGCGGCTGGCTGAATAAAAATGTTGTCAAAAACTTTGTCGCGCACGAGTTTGCCATTCGCCACGCAATTCAGCGCAACACCACCGGCAAGGCAAAGATTTTTCATGCCAGTTGATTGACGCGCATATCGAGCGAGTCGACCGACAACGAGTTCGGTGACTTCTTGCATCGAACGTGAAAGATCCATTTCGCGTTGGGTAAGTTCTGACTCTGGGTGGCGCGCGGGACCGCCAAACAGGTTGGCGAAACGTTGGCTCGTCATGCGATTGCTAACCGGGAAGTCAAAGTAATCCATGTTCAATCTGAAACTGCCGTCGTCGCAAACTTCGATCAGATTGTCGAGGATCTTGTCGACATATTTTGGTTCGCCATATGGCGCGAGGCCCATCATTTTGTATTCGCCAGAGTTGACTTTGAAGCCAGTGAAGCTGGTGAACGCCGAATAAAGCAGACCAAGCGAATGCGGAAACTTAATTTCTTTGATTACCTCGAGCGAGTTGTCGCGACCAAGCGAAAGACTCGTTGTCGCCCACTCACCGACGCCGTCGATGGTGAGTACCGCGGCATTCTGAAACGGCGACGGATAAAACGCCGACATTGCATGCGCTTCGTGATGTTCGGCAAACAAAACTTCAGCCGGAAAATCGAGAAACTTTTGAATCTGTTCTCTGGTTTGCAATTTGCCACCAAACCATAGAGAGCCTGCTGCGGCAAACGACTTGCGACCGCGTGGCGCATATGCCATCGCTGTTTTTACAATGCGGTCAAATTTGAGCAATGGCTTGTCATAGAAAACTACGTGATCGAGTTTCGAGGCCGTGATGCCGGCTTCGGTGAGGCAGTAGTCAGTGGCGTGACGCGGCAGTCGCGAGTCGTGTTTTTTGCGCGAAAATCGTTCTTCTTGGGCCGCTGCGATTATCTCGCCGTCTTTGATTAGGCACGCGGCGCTGTCATGATAAAGCGCAGAAATTCCGAGAATGTACGTCATCGGTGCTCTGTATTCTACAGTTCGCGCAGTTTCAAAGCGTCGCGCGTAGATTCAGCACGCAAAACAGTGTGCGTGATAGCGACTTCTTTTTAGCGGTCGCGAAGTTTGGCCAAGAGGCGCAAGATTTCGAGATACAGCCAGACCATCGTGACGAGCAAACCAAAGGCGGCATACCATTCGAAATACTTCGGCAAGCCTGATTGCTCGCCACGCTCGATGAAATCAAAATCGAGAGCCAAGTTCATCGCCGCAAGACCTGCGACCAACAAACTAAAACCAATGCCCATCAAACTTGAACTGTTGAAAAACGAGATGTTGGCGCCGAACAAACTGAACAACAACGACACACCGTAGAACAGCGCAACACCCATTGTCGCTCCGATGATCGTGCGACGCATTTTGTCAGTAACACGAATGACGCCGGTTCGGTAGAGAACAAGCATCACAACAAAGACGCCGAGGGTGATGCCGACTGCCTGAAGCACAATGCCGTCATAAGCGGTATTAAAAACTTTCGAAATCGCACCGACGAAAACACCTTGTGCAATCGCATAAATCGGCGCAAGTATGCGCGAGAGTTTGGGTTTGAAAGTAAGCACCAAAGCCACCACGAAACCGGCCAATGCACCGCCAATTGTCCATGCCGGAAACTGCACCGCACCGCTAACCGACTCACTGACCGATGTCCAACCAAATATTGCTGATGCCAACAACAAAAGCGTCAACAACATGCCAGCACTTGCGGTGCCACTCGCGGTCATCGTCTCAGCCGAGGTATAGGGCGAAACCGGACCATCTGAAATTGGCGCGCGATAAGTTTGCGCACCTGCTTGCGGAGCCGCCCAACCAGCGTCGCCAGCCGAACGCTCTACAACTTTTGCAAAATTCTTTTCATTGAGAATTGGGTTTGACATATGCCAAAGACTACCGAAAATTTCACGAATAAAATTTGCATTTTTCGCGTGTGGCTTTGTCGCCCCGTCGGTATCGTTAGGCGTGTCGCACTGAGTGTGACCGAATAAACAAGGGGATTTCGTGGCCAAAGAGAGAATTGACCGAGACGACGAAGATCTTGTCCGGCTCTACCTCACAGATATCGGTCAATATGTTTTGCTCACCAAAGATGATGAAGTTCGGTTAGCCAAAGCAATCGAAGAAGGCAAAACTGCCGAAGCGACACTTAAGAAAACTGAAAAACAAATTACTCCGACGCGACGACGCGAACTAAACAAAGTTGTGCGCGCCGGTGCGCGTGCCGAACGGCAATTTGTTCAGTCAAACTTGCGACTTGTCGTCTCGATTGCCAAAAAATACCAGGCTTCAGGTTTGCCACTTCTCGACTTGATTCAAGAGGGCAACCTCGGCCTGATGCACGCAGTCGAAAAATTCGATTGGCGCAAAGGCTTTAAGTTTTCTACCTATGCCACCTGGTGGATTCGCCAGGCAATTACTCGCGGCATCGCCAATACGGGTCGCACGATTCGACTTCCGGTTCATGCTGGCGACACACTCGCCCGCTTGCAAAAGGCCCGCTCACGTCTTGAACTGAAGTTTGGTCGCCACGCGACTTTGGCCGAGTTGGCTGAAGAAGTCGAAATGCCAGCCGACAAAGTCACCGAAGCGTTGCGATTTGCCGCTGAACCACTGTCTCTTTCAGAGCCGTTGCGTGAAGATGGCGATGCTGAACTTGGTGATGTCGTCGAAGATCGATCGGCTGAGTCGCCGTTTGAAGTTGCCGCAACTGCCTTGCTACCAGAAGAAATCACTCGCTTGCTTGCACCACTCGATGAACGCGAACGCGAAATTTTGGCTCTGCGTTTTGGTCTTGACCGTGGTGAGCCACGCACACTCGAAGAAGTTGGCGAAGCCTTCAATTTGACTCGCGAACGAATTCGACAAATCGAAGCACGCGCGATGAGCAAACTGCGTCATCCGTCTAGTGACACCGGCGCTCGCGATCTTCTTTCGGTTTAGTCGCGCCAAGACGTGTTGTGCGTCATCGGCGATCTTGTTGAAGATGTCGTGGTTTGGCTTCCAACTGCTTTAAGTTACGGCACCGATACACCTTCACAAATTGTTCGCACCCGCGGTGGTAGCGCTTCTAACGTTGCAGTTTTTGCCGCTGCAATAAATAACGACAGCGACAAGAAGTTTCGTTCGCGCTTGATCGCTCAGGTTGGAAACGACTCGCTCGGCGATCAGCTTGTAGCGACACTTGAATCTTCAAAAGTTGATCCATGCGTGGTGCGGTCTGGCCGAACAGGCTCAATCGTCGTCATTGTTTCGCCGGATGGCGAGCGAACAATGCTTACTGATCGCTCAGCCGCAACTCAACTCGAGAACGCACCAGAAAATTGGTACAACGACGTTTCAATTTTGCACGTGCCTTCGTATTCGCTATTTTCTGAACCGCTCAGCACTGCAGCACGCAATTGCATCGCCATCGCACACGAGAAAAAAATTACCGTTTCAATCGACGCATCGTCAGCCTCGCTAATTAAATCATTCGGCATCGCGAGATTTCGCCAACTACTCGCCGAGTTGAATCCAAAAATCTTTTTCTGCAATACCGACGAAGCCGAGGTCTTGAACCTCAAAGCCGAGCCGCTCGAACTCGACATCGTCGCGATAAAAGCTGGCGCGGCGGCAACGACAATGATTTTCAATGGTGAGAGGACGACAATTGCGGTTGCTCCCGTGAGCCAGATCACAGACACGACAGGTGCTGGCGACGCATTCGCCGCCGGCTTTCTGACCAAATTCGAACAGTCGTATATATATGTATCGCATTCAAAAGAGCCTGACGAAACAACATTGCGCGACTGCGTACTCGCTGGTCACCAAGTTGCAGCACGGGTTTTGTGTAGTCCAGGCGCAACAATGGATGCCTGATGACAAATTTTCAGATTCGTATCAGCGACGAAGTTGGCAAAGCACTTCGTGACCGTCGACCCGTTGTAGCCCTCGAGTCGACGATTTTTTCAAACTTAGGTCTACCGTCGCCATCAAACCTCGAGGCACTTACGCGCTGCACTACTGCAATTCGCAACTTTGATGCAGTGCCTGCAATCACTGTTGTACTTGACGGCGTAGCACGAGTTGGCATTGATCTAACCGAATGG
>RFMT01000156.1 GCA_009927565.1 Acidimicrobiia bacterium | reverse complement strand
GGTGCTCATGGCCAGGGATATGAACTTTGCGATATTTTGCCACCGTACGTCCATCGCGTTCAACAAGAATTTGTGTATTGAATCGCTCACCAGAAGCCGTCAACTCGGCGTAGCCAAGACAAAAACCAACGCCCAATTTTTTTGCCTCGTCAAACAAAGGTTTTGTGACCGTCGATGGCATTTCAGTTTCGTACCAATGATCTGCTTGGGTGATGTCATCGACGAACCAACGGGGGAAAAATGTAGTTAAAGCCAACTCGGGGAATACGACCAGTTCAGCTTTTTTGCTATCGGCCTCACGAAGCAAGTCAATAAGGCGCGAGACGACCGACTTTCTATCATCGGTTTTTTGAATCGGACCAAGTTGGGCCGCGGCAACATTTAGATTGCGCATCGCCGTTAGTTCGTGGCCTTTTCGAGTGTCGTGAGCGCGAGCATTGTATGTAAAAGAATATTTGCACCTGCTTCTAAGTCAATTGATTCTGTAAATTCTGCTGGGTTATGGCTTATGCCTTTGACGCTTGGTACGAAAATCATGCCTGAAGGGCATACTCGTGCCAACATCTGAGCGTCGTGTCCGGCCCCAGAAGGCATTCGCTGAACGGAGTTTCCCTGTTGTTTAGCTATCGACTCGACGGTATCGATAACTCGGTCGTCAAAAATCACTGGCTCAAATCGGGCGAGTTCTCGTGTTGTTATCGTCACGCCCTCTTTCGCGCTAATCTCGCTCAAAAATTCTGCGATTTGCGACTCGGCTTGCTTCAATCGTGACTCGTCAGTGTTGCGAACATCAAGCGTGAGTGTCGCTTTTGCTGGTACAACGTTGGTGAGATTGGGGTGCAAGTCAATTTTTCCGACTGTACAAACTTGGTCACCACCAAATTCCGATGCCAATTTGCGGAGAAACACGGTGATTTCTGCTGCGACATACGCAGGGTCGTGACGCAATGACATCGGTGTGGTTCCTGCGTGGTTTGACTGTCCAATCACCGTCACCTCTTGCCATGAAATACCTTGCACACTTGTTACGGCGCCGATTCGCACACCATTGGCTTCGAGCATCGGTCCTTGCTCAATGTGAAGTTCGACAAATGCATGCGGAACGACACCTGGACATGGTGCCGGACCTGAATAGCCGATGCGCATAAGTTCGTCACCTAGGCGCGCGCCGTCGATCGCGACAATATTCAATGCCTGTTCAACGGGCATACCACCGACATAAACCAGTGAACCCAGCATGTCGGGGGCGAACCGCGCGCCTTCTTCGTCGGTGAATATGCCAACAGCCAATGGTCGAGGAGGCAAAATTTCTGCGTTCTGACAGCTTTCAATCACCTCAAGCGCAGCGAGCACGCCATAGCAACCATCAAAACGGCCACCAGTTCTCACCGTGTCGATGTGCGAGCCAGACATGACTGGCGCGCCACTGCCGACATTCCATACTCCAATAATGTTTCCGACAACATCGATTGTCACGTCTAAATTAAGACTGCGCATCCACGAGACGACAAGATCGCGACCATTTTTGTCGTCATCAGTCAAAGCAAGTCGACAGTTGCCACCACCGTCAATTGGAGAATTTCTGCAAGCGCATTGATGCGGTCTTCAAGACGAGGCCAATTTATTTTGAGACCTAGATGGTTGTTGCGAAAC
>RFMT01000096.1 GCA_009927565.1 Acidimicrobiia bacterium | reverse complement strand
TAATGAGATATCTGTAGATCGCGCAAGACTTGCGACACGTATTGCTGACGAGGAGGCGACGTTTGTCGCTAGACATCCGAAGTCAAAAGAGGCGGCTTTGCGTGCCGGTGGTTCTTTGATCGGCGGCGTGCCGATGCCCTGGATGAAACGATGGCCCGGCGCCTTCCCGATTTCTGTGACTGAAGCAAGGGGAGCAAAATTTTTAGATCTTGACGGAAACGAATTCATCGATTTTTGTTTGGGCGATACAGGTTCAATGACCGGACATGCAGTTGAAGAAATCAACAGGGCAATCACAACGCAATTGAACCGCGGTTCGACTGTGATGCTGCCGAGCGTTGATGCGACGTGGGTTGGCCAAGAGTTGTCGAAACGCTTCGGTTTGCCTAAGTGGCAGTTCTCGATAAGTGCTACTGATGCAAATCGTTTTGTGTTGCGGCTATCGCGCCATTTAACGAAACGACCAAAAGTGTTGGTTCATGATTGGTGTTACCACGGCACAGTTGACGAAACTCTGGTTGTCGCAGATGCACACGGAGAGACGGTATCTCGCTACGGTGCGATCGGGCCACAAGTTCATCCTTCACTAACGACACGCGTCGTTCCGTACAACGATCTTGAGGCGCTAGAAAATCAATTGAGTTTTGGCGATGTTGCATGCATGCTGATCGAACCTGCTCTTACCAATATCGGCATCGTGCTACCGGAACCTGGCTATCTCTCCGGAGTGCGCGACCTTACTCGCAAGCACGGCGTAATACTTATCGTCGACGAGACTCACACAATTTGTGCCGGCCCCGGCGGCGCAACAAAGTTGTGGAATCTCGAACCTGACATGCTCGTAATTGGAAAGACGATCGGCGGCGGTATTCCGGTTGCTGCTTACGGAATGTCGCAACAACTTGCGGAAAGAGCAGAACAGTCATTACAAAGTCACGACGTAGATGTATCGGGTTTAGGTGGCACGCTTTCTGGAAGCGTGTTGGCAATGGCGGCCGTACGCGCGACACTTTCGAATGCACTGTTACCCGAGCAGTTTGAGCGAACGATCAGTCTTGCATCTAGGTGGGCAGACGGGGTAGAACAATCAATTCAAAAATATGATCTTGACTGGAGTGTGCAACAGTTGGGTTGCCGAGCCGAATATTGGTTCTGCCCGTCGCCCAAGAACGGTGCGGAGGCCGCGGCGGGGGTTGACCCCGATCTTGAAAACTTTATGCATCTTTGGGCGCTCAATCGTGGAGTTCTGCTTACGCCGTTTCACAATATGGCCCTATTGTCACCGTTTCACACCGAAAGTGATGTAGATACTCACACGGAGATTTTCGATTCTGCATTAGCGGCGCTGTTTAGTTAGCACCTGAATGACGAAGATTTGACGAGAAGTATCAGATGTCGTTGACTCAATACTTGGCAGTTGCCGCAATCGTGTTTGGTGCAGCGGTTATTCAGGCTCTGTTCGGTTTCGGCTTTGGGCTTATCTCGGTGCCACTGATGATTTTTTTTGTCGACCTGCCTGTAGCCGTAGTTACTGCGACAGCAGTATCTACCGTCAGCTGCAGCATTCAGTGGTATGAATCGAGGGCAGTCTCGGCTCGAGATGTCTCACAACGACTCATTGTGTCGGCCCTTTTAGGGATGCCGTTTGGTTTGTGGTTGTTAAATAATCTCGACCCACGCCTGATGAAGGGTCTGCTTGGTATTTTTGTTTTCATCGGAGTCTTTTTGAGCTCTCGAGAATTTGATTTACGTCGGTTGCCACTTGCCTTTGATTATTCGATGGGTGTTATCGCAGGCGTGCTTTCGACTTCAACTTCGACCAACGGACCACCATTAGTTTTTTTGCTTCACGCACGGCATTATTCTCCCGAGAACTTTCGGGCGGTGTTGAATCGGGTATTCACGGTGCTGAACTTTCTCACCCTGATCACGTTCGGTCTCGCAGGCAAAGTCACAAGCGAGGTGATGCTGCTTGCAGGGTTAGCAATTCCGGTGATGGGTCTGGGTATCTGGCTCGGAATTCGTCTTCGCAGTCGGATTGATCCGAATCATTTTCGCAATCTTGTATTGGTTTTGCTTTTTGCAACCGGTCTTAGTGCGATTGCAAATGCGATCTTCGGTTAGTGCCCAAACCATTCAAGCCATTGCTGTTGGCTACTCGGTCTAAAGACATGATTTGTTGAAACGACGTCGCCAAGATTCGCCGACGGTAATGCCGAATATTGGTGTCCTGGGCAAACGATTGTTTCTCGGGGCAGGGATGCGAGTGTTTGGAGACTTGCGTAAAGATCGCCGGGGTTACCTCCTGGTAGATCAGTTCGTCCGCAACCGTCCAAAAACAAGGTGTCACCGGCAACGAGACGCTGTTCGACGAGAAAACATTGACTTCCAGGCGTATGGCCGGGGGTATGCACGAATGTGATTGAAAGATCGCCAACTTTGACCTTGTCACCACCCTCATGCTGAACAAGATCGTTTTCATTGAGCCCAGTGGTTCGTGAAACCCACTTAGTTTCATGTTTGTTGATGTGGATCGGTACTTGGGTTTTTTCAAGTAGATCAGCGACGCCTTGAATCTTCATGCCCATCATTTGGCCACCCACATGGTCAGGGTGGTAATGCGTGGCTAAGACCCCGGTCAGTTTCATCGAGTCCTGTTCAACAATATTTAAGATGTCGTCAACTGCGTAGGCCGGGTCTACGACGACGCACTCGCGGGTTTGCAGATCGCCAATTAGATAAACAAAATTCACCATTTGTGCTGCAACTTGATCGTGTCGGGCGAAATCACGTCCCGATAACAACTGCCGAAAATAGAGTCGGTCACTTGTCATTTCGCTCATCTCGCAATTTTAGAGTTGTAGTGTTCGACTATTTGCTGAGCAAGTGTAGCTATAAGAACTATTGTCCAAAGTGTGCTAAAGCTTTCCAAGGCAATGCTATTTCTGCCGACTTGACGCACGAACGGAATTGGAGCTAATGAAATTGCAACGACTGTTATAAGCAAATAATTGTAAGCAACCCTCGTTTTGATCTGTCGCCTGGTACTCGCGCCAGGTTCTAGTGACGTCGGCTCCAAGAATTTAGGCTCAGTCAATATCATCGCAGCAATTACCAGGACAAAAACTGAGTAATATCCAAAACTCAATGCAGGTATCAGGCATGGGAGAGTCAAAACTGCAATCAACGCCCGCCCCCGACTATTTTCGCTCGTAGAGAAAAAGAAAATTGTTATGACTAGAACTATTAATAGTCCCGCTATCACGGTGTAGTTCGAATTATCCAGAAAACCATTAAAGGATGTCTTCATAGATAGGTTCACTGGAAATGGGCCACCGTGATCATATTTTCGTGTGAATCCTTTGAGATTCTCAAGCCAAGATTCAAATGAGGCCGAGTATTTTCCAGGCATGAATAAAAATGAGCCAAAAAAGAGTATTGCTCCAAGAAATAATGCCGTGACCGATTTCTTGAATTCTTTTGCAATGACAAGTGCGATACCCAATAGCGCGAATTGCGGCCGAAATGCAAATGCTCCAAGTATTCCGAGAATCAAAAAATACGTTTTATCATATAAAAATCCAATTGCAAACATTGTCATGAATGGGAGAATAAATCCCACGCTATTTCCACGATCTAACGTCATGAGAAATGGCTGTGCGAAAATTGAAAGTAAAAGAACCCCCAAAATTCTATTTTGTTTCGAACTTCGTTTTCTCGCTACCAAAAAAGCTGGTGCTGCTGTACTCAGCCCAAGAGCGATCAAATAAGTGACCAAAGAAACTTGGATTCCGAACATCTCCTGAATTTGCTTTGCAACTACATTTGGAACGAGGGCTGTCGGTGTGTATGCAAAATTGCTATTGGTCCATACATCTGGGTATTCAGAGGTGGGAAGTGCATACCTAAGTTCTTGAAAATCGCCGAAACTGTGCACTCCAAGTCCAGAGTCATATCCTTCGTTATCTTGTATGTCAGCACTTAGAGCTTTTGTGATGGGTTGGTCGTAGTAACTGCCCAAAATCAAGATTCCGGCAAATGAGATGCCGAGTAGGACAAGTAACAGCGAAATCAGGCGCTGAGCCCAGACATTGTGTTCTATTGAATCGGCATCAGTCATTTGCTTGCACATATCCTAGAACTCGTGGTTGAATTTTTGCGGTACGGCGTCATTGGCACGGGCATGATGGGGTGTGAGCACATCAGAAATTTGAAAGAAATCGATGGCTGCGCCGTAGTTGCCTATGCAGATACCCATGAGCCGAGCAGAAATTCGGCAAAGCGCCTGGTGACGCAAGCAACCGGCTATATCGACTACCGAGAGATGCTCGCAAGCGAGAAGCTGGATGTTGTCGTGATCGCTACACCGAATCACACCCACAAGTCAGTTTTTGATGACGTGATCAAGTTAGATGTGCATGTTTTGGTCGAAAAACCTTTGGGTATCAATGTGGCAGAGTGTCAATCGATGATCGATATCGACAAGCGCCATCGAAAGTCTGGTCGAGTGGTGTGGGTAGGTCTTGAATACCGATATATGGCACCAACAAGACATCTAATAGATGAAGTTGAATCGGGTACTTGCGGTGAAGCGAAAATGATCGCCATTCGCGAACATCGGTTTCCGTTTCTAAAAAAAGTCGACGATTGGAACAGGTTTTCAAAAAATACTGGCGGAACGTTGGTCGAGAAGTGTTGCCACTTCTTTGACGTCATGACAATCATCGCAAAATCTCGACCGGTGAAGGTTTACGCATCGGGTGCACAAGATGTAAACCATCTAGACGAAATCTATGATGGTGTCCGTTCTGACATCTTGGATAATGCGTATGTCGTAGTCGACTTCGCAAGTGGCGTGCGCGGGATGCTTGATTTATCAATGTTCGCCGAAGGGTCGAAAAATGAGCAAGAAATTTGTGTTGTCGGTAGTAAGGCGAAAATCGAGGCGATGATGCCTGAGTCGATCGTGCGGATTGGTGGGCGAGAAAACGGTAGAAATGGTGTTGTTGAGATCTCGGTCAGTCAGTCTTCTGAAGTGGTGCCTGGCTTTCACGGTGGTGCGTCATATTTAGAACATCTTGCAATGCAGAATGCCATCAGGCTCGGTCTAGAAGCGAGTGTGACTCTCGAGGACGGGCTGCTTAGTGTTGCCGTTGGGCAGGCTGCTCAATTGAGTATTGCGGAAAATCGTATTGTCGCCATTGATCAGATTCTCGGTTAGTTATTCGCCTAAGAATTTTTCGAGAATGAATGACCGAATCTTGTCAGGCTGGTTGCGATTCGCCTCATAGTTATCCATTGACTCTGAGATCTTTAGTAGGCCGTTGATGCCAACGAACCGCAGTGGTTCGGTCTCCCATTTGCGCGATGGACGATTTACCCAAGGTAAGTCCGTTAGGCGATGCTTGTCATTGACTATGAGATGAGCAAGCGTTCGCGCAGCGAGATTTGAGGCGCCGACACCGTCGCCAACATAGCCACCAAGAGAGCCAAGACCGGTCGTTCGATCAAAATTGACCGAAGGTCTCCAATTTCTTGGCACGCCAAGTGGTCCACCCCAACGATGTGTAACTTCAAGCTCTTGTGAAACTTTGAATACATCATGCATCGAACGAATAATTTTCTCGTGTATCTCTGTGTGCATGTCGTACTGCGGCTTCACACGCGAAGCAAAATGGTATGGAGCACCTCGACCGCCAAAAGCGATGCGATTGTCTTGGGTGAGTTGAGCGTAGATAATCATGTTTCGTGCGTCGTGATAGGTCTCGCGATTTCGCCAACCGAGAGTTGAGAGTTGGCGTGAAGTCAAAGGTTCTGTTGCGACCATATATGAGTAAAGGGGAGCCAGCGTGCGGCGATGTCGCTTTAGTCGAGCAGTGAAGCCTTCTGTTGCACGAATTACTATGTTTGCTCTGCATACTTGATACTTCGTCTTAACCTGACCCTTTGAATATTCAACCACGTCAGTTTTTTCAAAAATCTTGACGCCATTAGTTTCGACAGCGTTCGCAAGCCCGTGGACAAGTTTTGCGGGATTAACCACCGCGCAATGTGGTGTGTAAGTAGCGGCAATGATGTTGTTTACGTTTAGTCGCTCGGCAATCTCTTCAGTAGCAAGGTTACGAAAGTGCTCTTCGTTGAATCCAAATCGCCTCATTTCAGAAATCTCAGATTCAAGTCGAGCTTTCTGTACCAAGTTGGTTGCACCGTTAATCGTTCCTCCACGGTGGTAGTCGCAGTCAATTCTTTGTTCGGCGATAACAGCCTCAATTTCGTCAATCGTTCGAAAACTTTCGTTGTACATCTCGATTGCCGCATTTCGACCGTGTGATTTTTCAAGTTCGGCAAGTGTCACCGGTAAAAAACCGCTACACCATCCGCCGTTTCGACCACTTGCGCCAAAGCCAATTTGATTTGACTCAAGAATCGCTATTCGACAGTCGGGTGCAAGTCTCTTAAGATAAAAAGCGGTCCACAAACCGCTATCCTCCTCCAATTATTGCAACATCACATTGCAGATCGTTTTCTAGCGAGGGCCTACTTCTGACCAGGCGCTCAGATGATTCGCGCCATAGCGAATTTACGAACTGAGATTCCAAAGTTTTCGAATGGCTGGTTCGGGGTCGGTTAAAACTTCAACATCTTCGTCTATCCGCAGGGTTTTACGCTCTGATACGTCGTATTTTGGCCACGAAACTCTGCCTGAACTTGCAAACCTGAGAAGTTCAGTTGTGAAGTGAGCAGAAATCTTTGTGCGCACCGGGCTGGTGCCAGTGAACACGTCGACATTCGGCTTGTCAAGATTGTTGAACATAAATGGCAGGTCTAACGCATGGCAACAACCGAGAACCCCATCAAAAATTGGCGTCGGCCATGTGAACCAGTACATCCAGGTATCAGCGCCCATCTTGCTTCGTGCGTCGCACAATTGCCAGGCTGGAACCCGAAAATTTTGGTCGGTTTGTAATGCTGACACCATTTGGGCCGGAGAAGAGTTCGGCGTGAACTGACCATAGATGTTCCAGGCGCTCTCAGCCGACTCTGACAATGCTTTCTCGAAATATTCTTTTGCACCCACTTCGTCGATTGGCCGAGGGTTCAAAACCGTCCAAAGTCGATTTTCGTCGCGGTTAGTACCAACAACCAGCGGAATATTTGATTCTCCTGACGTCTGATCGACATTGTCGGGAAGCCCTGCTCCACCTCGTGTTGGGCTGAATGTTGAAATGTAGTTTTCAACATTTAGAAACATCTTTGCAGTTGCATCAACGATTTGTTGTGTAGTCCATGTATTGAGCTCACTTATTGAATTAATGCCAGCAACATCAAAAAATGCGCACATCGCCTCGTCTGCCGCGGCAGGTGACCGCAACTGAAGTAGCGACGGGCTCATCGCCCAAGCTTTGTTAATTAGACCGTTCGTGAGTGGCGACGCAGTGAGGGCGACGACACTGCTGCCACCGGCCGATTCGCCAAAAACAGTTACATTCGCTGAGTCGCCACCGAAACTTTCGATGTTGCGGTTCACCCAACGCAACGCACTTATCTGGTCGAGGAGGCCGAGATTATTTTTACCGAGAAAGCCAAAGGGCCCAAGACGATAGTTGATGGAGACAAGAATGACTTCGCCCATTTGTGCAAGATTTGCGCCGTGATACCAACTGGTGGCGGCGGTTCCGTTCGTATATGCGCCACCATGAATCCAGAACAAAACTGGCAAAGGTGATTTCACTTCAGATGGTTTCCAAATGTTTAGATAAAGACAGTCTTCTGAGGTCGGCAACTCTTTAGTGTTGAGAATTTCGTCCATGAAGCCCGGCACTTGTGGCGACTGTGGACCAAACGATTTCGCTTCGACGACCTCGCTGTATTTTTCTATATCAACTGGCTCTTGGAATCGCTTTGCATGGGCATATTGAATTCCGAGAAATTCATCAATCGTGTCGTTGAACTTGGAGCCCAAAAAGACTCCGCTCAGATTTGAGATTTGCACCACTCCCTTAATCTAATGCGAGTTGATTACGCTGATCGTGTGCTCAGGAACCTAGTCGGCGATCTTGTGTCTGTGCTGTGGAAGCGATTCAAGTTCACAGCAGCGATTAGCCCTGACTCGAAGAGAGCAGCCTCATTCGGAAAGTTTGGTGAGGGGTCGATAATTCTTTTTCCGTTCACAACAATTTTTAACGAGCGATACATACATATAGGTCAAGGCACAATGATTGGCGAACACGTGGCACTTTCGGCCGGCATGGTGCCTGGTCAGCAATGTCTAACTGATCCGGTTGTCAAGATTGGTGACCGATGTTTGATTGGTCGAGGTTCGGGAATTGTCGGTCATCTGTCGATTGAAATTGGTGATGATGTATGGACTGGTCATCACGTATATATAACTGACCAAAGTCATGACTATGAAGATGTGCAACGGCCAATCTCTCAGCAGAGTCAACCTGAGCGCCCTGTTTCGATAGGTAGTGGATCGTGGCTCGGACATGGCGTAGTTGTTTTGCCGGGTTCAAGAATTGGCAGAAACGTGGCGGTCGGCTCAAACTCGGTGGTGACGGGAGACCTTCCAGATTATTGTGTCGCAGTTGGCGCGCCCGCTCGCGTGATTCGTCAATATTCGCAAGATTCGGGATGGTCTGCAAAAGAACATTTTTAAATCGAAAGATCGATCGGTGGTTTACAGTAAGACATTTCGTTATCCGCGGCAAAAGTTGCAATTTTCTCGCTAATTGGTAAGCCTTCAATCGGTGTTTCGGAGAACTTTTCATTGATGCCAAGACGTAAATTGTTCGCAAACTCTCTTCGATCTGCGATATATATTTCATAATCGTCAAGCCACAGTCCGACCAATTCGCGACCTTTTGGGTCTATTGGCGGAGTTTGACGAAACTCTTTGACAAAGCTTTCAATTGTGTCAGTCGCTTCGTCAATAAGTTCTGCTCTTTCGTGAAGTGCGTCTTTACCCAACGAGTCAACAACTCGGTAGTCAGCCAAACTCTTTCGTTCTTCTCTGGCTACCAGACATCGCTCTTGTGCTCTTGCCGCCCAGTTGCGATCTTCAAATTTGTTTATTGACACCTTGGACGCGAAAAAAAGTGCATAAACCCACATCGCAATTATCAATACAATTACGGTTGCAACAATTGCACGCAAAACAAATTTCATTGTTACCACGATACGTGATGGCGTCTAGTGATAGAACTGTGTGGTGAGTTTTGTAGATGAAGCGATTGTGACTAGAGACTCAGCCAAGGC
>RFMT01000219.1 GCA_009927565.1 Acidimicrobiia bacterium | reverse complement strand
GGATGCGAAGGGCAGATTAAACGAGGCCGCGCAATTGATTCGCGAAGTAATCCGCTTTCATCCGCGTTTTTTTGTAGTAGCGGTTTTAGGCGCTGCACTATTTGCAATCTGTACAGTCGCGTCATCAATCGGCCTTAGGTGGATGATTGATCGAGTCATTTTGGTTCGCTTTGAGAGCGGGGAAATCGATCTTGTAGCGCTTGTAGCCGGTTCTGTAATCGTTATTGGAATTGGTCTTTTGCGGGCCCTGGGTGTGGTCATTCGACGAAGTTTCGCCGGTCGAACCGAGTGGCGTACTTGTGAGACTATTACTGAAAAAGTGATTGACCATGTCGTCGGGCAACCAATCAAATGGCACAGGCAACGAATGACCGGCGACATCGTTGCTCGATGCGGCGTTGATGCTGACGCGAGTGTTGCAATCTTGGCGCCTTTGCCGTTTTCAACATCAGTCGTAGTGATGATGGTCGTTTCGGCAATCTGGATGTTGTACGTCGATCTTCAACTCGGGTTGCTCGCAGTTGTTGTGTTTCCGATTTTGCTGATGTTGAACATCGGTTATCAGCGACGGATTGATCGCTTTTACAATGTCGCACAAAAAGAACTTGGTGCTTTATCAGAGGCAGTGCACGAAAGTTTTGACGGCGTCATGGTGGTTAAGTCATTCGGCGCGGAAGTGCGCGAGACAGAGAGATTGTCAAAGATTTCCTCTCGTCTCAAGGACGCACGCATTAGTGCAATCGGTGTTCGGTCCGTCTTTGAAGCAATGCTCGATGTTGTACCGACGCTGATAAATATTTTGCTGATTGTGCTTGGGGCGTATCGGGTTAAAGCCGGTGAAATGAGTGTGGGGGATCTGTCCAGCTTTATTTATCTTTTCACACTTTTGATTTTTCCGCTTCGGATTATTGGATACTTATTTTCGGAAATTCCGCATTCTGTAGCTGGTTGGCGTCGAATACGCGAGGTATTGGACGAAGAAATTCTTGATGATCCAAATTTGAAGATTCGTCGTGCCTCAGACGGTTATGCAATAGAGATAAATGATCTTTGTTTCAATCACCAAGGCGAAGCTCCAGTTCTCAAGAATCTCTCGATGAAGATCGAGGCAGGAAAAGTCGTTGCTCTGGTTGGTGCGACAGGCAGCGGTAAATCAACCCTGTTGCATTTGATAGCCGGTTTGATTGAACCGAGTTCGGGCTCAATTGCAGTTCAAAATGGTGGCGTTTCACTTGTCTTTCAAGAGGCCTTTTTATTTGCTGAATCACTTCGTTACAACATCACTCTTGACGCAGAGATCAGCACTGACCGTGTGCTGAGTGCAGTTGCCGCTGCGCAGTGCCAAGACTTTGTCGGTGATCTCGAACAAGGTCTAGAGACGATGATGGGCGAGCGGGGAGTCAGCCTGAGTGGTGGTCAGAGGCAACGCGTTGCATTGGCTCGAGCCATTGCACACAACCGACCAATTCTCTTGTTGGATGACACGACGTCAGCGCTCGACCCCAAAACAGAATCAAATGTCATCGGTAGTCTTCGAAATATTTCGACGGGCCATACTTTGTTAATTGTTGCATCTAGACCTTCGACAATCGCTTTGGCCGATGAGGTGTTATTCATGGCAGACGGTCGAATTGTCGATCGGGGTACACACGATTCGCTCATTGCAAAGAGCGATCACTATCGACTGTTGATCAGTGCCTTTGAGCACGACCGAAAAGAATCGTAGAAGGCGGCATTAAGTGAACGAGCCAACAGGACGTTTCGATACTGCCCGAACATTAAATAGAGGTTTTAATGTCGCACCAGCATTGGCGAAAGGTATCGGTCTAACTTTTATATTTGCACTAATCGGTTCGCTTGCAAGAGTTGTGGTTCCAGTTTTGATTCAGCAAACAATCGACAAGGGACTCCAACCAGGTGACATCCGATTGGGTTTCATAATTCAAACGTGCGCCCTCGCAGCGGCGTCTGTGGTCATCGCGGCTTTCGCTCTGCGTCAAGCCGTCTTACGGCTTGGCATCGGCGCCGAAGAGGGCCTCTACTCGATGCGAGTGAAGCTCTTTGACCATATCCATCGTTTGAGTTTGGCCGATCACAACGACGAGCGCCGCGGTGCTCTGGTTTCGCGAGTGACAAGCGATATTGAAACTCTGACCATGTTTTTCTCATGGGGAGCGTTGGTTTGGCTGCTTGACGGGTCACTTATGTTTGTCGTTGCTTGTGTGATGCTGGCTTATGACTGGATCTTGGCCCTTGTTGCATTCGCAGTATCTGCGCCATTATTTTTTGTCCTAAGAAATTTGCAAAAGCGACTGGTTGCAGCCTACGACTTGGCACGCGAGCACAATGCAGAGCTTCTCGGTTCAGTCAGTGAATTGATTTCGGGTACTGAAACCCTGAAGGCCTATCAGGCCCATCAGCCCATGGTCGTTCGCAGCAAGAAAGCCGTCCGTAAGCGAGCAGATTCACAAATTCGTGCTGGTGTAATTGGGGCTTTCTTGTTTCCGTCAGGTGAAGTATTCGCTGTTTTTACGATTGTTGCAATCATCGTTGTCGGCATCTTTCGTGGTGTCGATAGTGGGCTAACCGCGGGATCAATGGTTGGTTTTGTTTTCTTGACATATCGCTTTCTAGAACCGATAGCAGAGTTCACCGAAGTAGTTGATCAGACTCAAACTGCAGTCGCTGGTTTGCGCCGTGTGCTCGGTGTGCTTGATACGCCAACTGGTCCGGCTGCGCCAACCAAACCATTACCCTTACCGAATACTCCGCTGAGTATCGACGTAAGCGATGTCAGTTTTTCTTATAGTTCGCGCATCGACGATCATGACGATGATTTACCTGTGCTTCGGCACATCAATTTTACAATTCCAGCACAGCAACACGTTGCACTTGTTGGCTCGTCAGGGTCGGGCAAGACCACTCTTGCAAAGCTAATCGCAAGATTTGCTGACCCGACTCTTGGCACAATCTCACTTGGCGGGGTGAATTTAAAACGAATCGCAAACGATGAACTTCGGCGTCGTTTAGTTGTTGTTCCACAAGAGCCATTTTTATTTGCCGACAGTATTGCCAATAATCTATATTTCGCGAGCCCGGGTTGTAGTCAAAGTGACCTGTTGAGAGTAATAAAGCAACTCGAATTAACAGATTGGATACAGAGTTTGCCCAATGGTATGGACACATTTGTTGGCCAGCGTGGTTCAGCCATTTCGGCGGGCGAACGACAGTTGGTCGCGCTTGCTCGTGCAGCACTGACGAATCCTGACGTCCTAATTTTGGATGAAGCCACTTCAGCAGTTGACGCGATAGCCGAGGTTCGACTTGCAAAGGCACTGGGTGCCATTTCTGAAGGACGAACCACGATTTCAATTGCGCATCGCTTATCGACTGCCGCACGTGCAGACCGCGTGATTGTTCTTGAGGCTGGCCTAATCACTGAAGATGGGTCGCACGAAGAATTGCTTGCCAATGAACGCGAGTACGCAAAAATATACGCCCAATGGCTCTCGGCAACCTCTGTTACGGATAGGACATGAAGTCGCCGCGTTGCTTCAAAGCCGTTTTTCTAGTGTTTGGTTTGTTTGGCACATCTGCGTTGGTTGCGTGCGGTCAAAGCGCTGAGACGAAGTCAGTTTGTCAACTAAGCACTCGATGGAACCAAGCGAGCGCGGATGTCGCAGTGGTCCTTCAAGGTCTCGGCACTCTTCCCGCAGGTCAGATACGCGACACGATGCTTGAAGTTGTTGCCAATCTACAGGCCTTCAACGACGTTGCGCCTCGCGAGATCAAAGATGATGTTGAACTGCTTTTGAATACTTATGGCGCACTTTCAGACGCGCTCGAGGCAATTGATTGGGATGGCTCGGCGGCGGGTCGTGATGCCGCAGTTATAAGCACTGGTGTCAGGCTTGCTAGCAACGAAATTCAAGACGCTCAGACAAATTTTGCGAAGTACATTTCAGATAATTGTTCGCTTGAAATTGAAAACGCAGTGAACCAATTTCCAAATGTCGGTTCGACCTTGCCAGACCCAATAATTGTTGGTGATAGCGAAACTAATCTTGACGCAAGTGCGGATAATGAAGAATCTGTAGCACGCGCGTTTGGTTACGTAGTTGTCGAGCGTTTTGGTCTTGCAATTACGGACGACCAAGCAAGTTGCGTTGGAACTGCACTATTGGGTGCAACGTCTGGAGATTCTTCAATTGTTGATTTGACTTATTGGCAACTGTTGCAAGAAATCTTTGATTCTTGCAAAGTAGAGATTGATGTTAAGACTGCGTTAGAGAACGAATAGTTCTGTCTCATTGCTATAGTGTTCCGCGATGGAACTCTTTCTTTGTCGCCACGCGCAACCGCAATGGGTGAAAGATGACCTTTGCATCGACAATCCGCCACTGACTGATCTGGGTCGGCGACAGGCATCTTTGCTCGGGGCACGATTGTCGCGTGAGAGGTTTGATCATGTTTATGTGTCGCCATTGCTTCGCACAAGACAAACTGCAGAACCAATTCTTTCGGCGCTTAAGCGTGACGAGGTTATTGAGCCATGGCTCGAAGAGATTCGAAGCCCAATTTGGCACGGGTCGCCAGGTGAGCGGGCCGCAAAGGCATACCAAGAAGAGCGCGAGCGCAACGCCCGCGAACGTTGGCATGGACTAGATGGAGGTGAACCCGTGAAAGACTTCGTGGCTCGCATTCATATTGGTGCTGAGAAGTTTTTGGCTGAACACGGCGTGTATCGAATCGAACATGAATTGCCGGTCTGGCATATTGACGATCCGGGCGAGCGAATTGCTTGTGTTGCGCACGCAGGTACGAACAGCACAGTTATTTGTCACCTGCTTGGCTTGACCCCGACCCCGTGGGAATGGGAGCGATTTGTTTTAGGTCACGCATCAATCACTCGACTTGAAGCGTTTAAAATTGGTGACGGCTACACATTTGCATTATCGCCGCTTTCAGACCTCGAACATATTCCTGCAGAAGACAGAACTTATTAGATTTTTTTGATTAGTGAGTTGTGGCGGAGGATCTCACCTCTCCACCACAACTCGATCGTGCAGATAGTTACGGTTGTGGGAGCACTTCCGTCACATGACATGCATCGACAGCTTTT
>RFMT01000244.1 GCA_009927565.1 Acidimicrobiia bacterium | reverse complement strand
ATAACTGGGTATGGGTTCACAGCGTCGCCGCCACCAGGGTGCACTTCGAAGTGCAGGTGCGAAGTTCCAGCGTTACCGGTATTACCCATGTATCCGATAATTTGACCAGCCTTTACAACTGAACCAACTGAAATACCAGGAGCAAATGAATCAAGGTGTGCATAGAAAAAGTATGTCGCGTCAGCAGTCGTTAGACGAAGCGCGTTGCCGCTAAGTTTTGATTCAGCGCCATACATCTTGGTAATTGCTCCATCGGTTACTGCGTAAATTGCAAGACCTTTTGGGCCAATGATGTCTACGCCGATATGAAGACGACCACCCGAGCGTGTTTCGTGCCAACTATCTACGAACGAGCAGCGACCTTGCGACGGAAATATGCTGATCTGTGGAAGACCGAGCGTTGCTAAATCAGGCAGCACACCCAAAGCAATTGCAGTCGGCATATCGACCGCACCCGTTGGGTTCAGTCCACGGGCGGTTTGAAAAGTTGTAAGTGAGATGGTTGTGGCAACGCCGAAGATTCCGTCTGCTCCACCTTTGACCTCAACCGAGTTTTCGATCAGTTTTTGTTGGACCAATCGAACAGCATCACTGCGTTGTCCACGAACAGGAAGAGTGTCGAGAGTCAACATCCCTTCAACAGGTGCAACTGCTGGCGCTGCAGGCGCTACAGGCGCAGTCGGGGTTGGTTCTGGAGTGTTGACAACTGTTTTAGCAACCGTAGGTTTCGCAGTTGGAGCAACCGCAACCGGTTTTGCTGTCGCAGTTGAGGTTGCCTTGACCTTTACCTTGGCGGGCTGATCGGCTGCGATCAATCCGAGAAACGCCGCAGTACGTTCATCAAGACGGCCAGTTGCTTTGAATCCAGCAACTTTCTGAAAGTTCTTCAGCGTTTGCTGAGTCGAAGCAGAAAAAACACCGTCGACTCCGCCTTTAAGTGTGAAGCCTCGAGCAATGAGTGCTTCTTGCAAACGAATTACCGTTGAGCCCGAATCGCCATAAACAGGAAGGGCTGCCGTCGCTGCATGCGCCGATGGTATGGCAAGGCCGATGCTTAGAATCGAGCCGATTACTACTGAACCGAAGAATTTCGCTTTGCTTGACATTTCTGCTCCCTTGTGAGATCCGCATAAGGGATCGGCACTTGGGAACAGAACTTGAGGATTTTCTCACTTAAAATATTCATATGACCACTTAGAGTGGTTATGACCGACAAATTGGCGTAAAAACCCTAAAATTCGGCTTTACAGATGCACGTTCAGTGGTTAAGCAGTTGGATGTTTATGCGGACCAGGTTTGGGCGCTGGCGCTGCTCAACTTATTTGAAGCTGAGAATCTCGGCCAGACGGGGATTTACCGACCAAATTTCGAGGAACTCGTCGTATTTTGTCTTTTCATTGGGTTCGGGTTTCGAATTAGTCAACACGGCTCGAATCAAAAGGTTACGAGGCGTGTGCTCATCACCAATAAATTCGATGATGTCTGTTCGATAGCCGTGTAGTTTCAGAATCTGTGCTCGCAAAGCGTCGGTGAAGATATCTCCAAGCCGCTCTTTCAATATTCCGTTTCTAGTGACTATCGACCAAGGTTCTGAGACTTCTACTAGTTGCAATTGCAAATCGTGATGGCAGCAAGGCGAGACCATCAGAATTTGAGCGCGGTTCTGGATAGACCAGGCGATTGCATCGTCAGACGCAGTATCACAAGCGTGAAGGGCGATTGCCAGGTCGACTGCTTCATCACCAAGTTCAGCAATCTTCTCGGCTCTAAAACTGACTGAGTCGTTCAGACCCAAGTCAGAAGCGATCTTTAAATTGCGACGACGACTCTCTTCGCGTTGATCAATCCCGATGATTTGATTGGGGAAGTCCTTTTCGTTCAAGAAATAGTGAACTGCGAAGGTCAAGTATGCGTTTCCACATCCGTGGTCAAAGATTTTGAGAGGATCCTGTGTCGTCGGCTGGTGCAATCGGCCAGCTGCGATTTCGTCACGCAGGGTTGGCATGAGAATTCGCAAGAACTCTTCAATTTGCAGGTATTTGTCTTTCATTGATGGCTTGACTAAACCATTGCGATCTGAGATGCCGATCTTGCTTAAGAAGTCAGACGATGGGTCAAGTAACCGAGTCTTTTGGCGGTCGTGTGAAGTTGTTTGCGACAATGTGCGCGCCGACCGATGGACTTGAGGAGCACCTTTCTTGGTGAATCGAATTGTTATCGTTATATCGGTTGATTCGACGAGACAGTTTGCAAAACCTGATTCGAGAGAAACTAGGGCATCAAAATCACCGAACTCAAGATTTGACGTTTTCGATTTTGATCCGTTTACAGTGACCATCTGAAGTTGGAGTTTGTCGTGCATTTTTACGGGTCTCAATTCGATTTTTTCGAATTCGGGTTGCATATTGCGACGGCGTCCTGAAAAAATCGCTCGGACAAGCCGATTTGGGTCATTGATTATCGTTTGAATTTCGTCTGTTGAAATATCAGAGGTCATTTTGATAGTCATCTTGCCGGCGGTCACTGCATCGCCAACCCGTTGACGTGCGCTTATAAGTGTCGACTGTTCTGAAAATATGTGCCGAAGATTTTTCGCCCGTTGAGAATGATCGAGACTCGATTATTAAATTTCCGTGGGCTGTGCCGTTGCCTTCATCAGCAAAGAATGTCATAATCAACGGAATCTCGATTACACGGCCTCTTACAGCCTGATTTTTGGAATAGAAACTGTCAATTTCTGTCGCAGTGCTCGCGACCAATTGGCCATTGACGCTGATTTTTGCGTCATCTGTGAAATATTGACTTAGTCGTGCCAAGTCGCCAGTGCTAAGTGCGTCGCTGTAGTTGCTAAACAATTGTCGTAAATCGAACTCGGTAGCCAAAGACGCAGGACTTGGGCCATCATCGGCCGTACGGCGACCATCGGTGCTACTTGCTTTCGAGTTGCGGCGTGAATCTCGGATGTCATCAGGCGATAGGCCCGTTTCTGCGGCAGCCAATTGTCGCATCAAGCGAATGAACTCTTTTCGTTTGAGAACGCCCTCATGGGCGGCGTATTGAACTGCCAAACCATCGATTAAGCCTGAGATTCGCGTCGCCGATTCTCGAGGGTGCACACAATGAAATTCGCCGGCTTCATTTCCTGCACGAAGCACTTTTTCGAATACCGCGATTGATTGTTCATCCAATTGTTGACTTATCGGTTTCATTTTTGGATTTCTCAGTGCCTCGCCCCAAGCATCGATCCATATCATCCATTCAACGTCGTCGCTACCTTCGGGTACGTAACTCTCAATCAGGCGCCAGAGTTTTGCGACACAAGTAGGAGCCGAGTCGCTATCGTGCTGCATGTCGACGAGATCCTTTTGGGCATAGTGCTCAAAGGCCGAGGCAAGAAGTTCTTCTTTAGATGCAAAGTGATAGTGAATCAAACTGTTTGAAACGCCAAGTCTTTTTGCCACGTCTGCAATTCGGGTACCTGCAAACCCGCGTTCAATCACAACATCGCAGGTAGCCTCAAGAATCTCAATGCGACGCTTTTCAACCGATTCTTTTTTCACTACCTGCGCACGATACTCATACTTGAGCCAGCTAACCACATCGATCAAGACGAAGCCCAAAGGGGGGTTGCTCTGAAAGTTACGCACCGAGGCTATTTGCGGGTTACCCAGGCTGCTTTTGTCGCACTCTACTTGATCATCGTCACCGGCTCGCTCGTCAGACTCACTGGGTCTGGTCTTGGTTGCGCCGATTGGCCTCAATGCAGCGAGAGCAAGTTTATTGATGTCACAACCACGCATGCAGCGATTGAACAATTGAATCGACTCTTTACCGGAGTTGTGGCGGCATCGGTCATTTTGTGCGTCTTGTTTTCATTGAGAGTCAAGCCCAAACGACGTGACCTGATCGCGATGTCTGTTGTTCTTGTTGCTGGCGTGATGCTTCAAGTGATTATCGGTGCGATCGTGGTTTGGACCGGGCTAAATCCGTTTTCAAATATCGCTCACTTTCTTGTTTCAATTTTTCTAATGACTACCGCCTACATGTTGGTTCGTCATGCAAGCATCGTTCGACTAACTGAAGAAGTCGCACCACGCCGCGAGCCGCTGCTCAAAGACCGGCCGATCGCAAGTATTGTGAAAATCCTCTTGGTTACAACCGGAGCTGCTGTATTTACGGGCACACTTGTCACCGGATCGGGACCACACGCGGGTGATGAAACTGCCGTTCGACTTGATTTCGCAATGCCAGTAATTGCTCGAATCCATAGTGCATTTGTTTGGCTGACTGTCGCTGTACTTCTGGTTTCGTTGCAGATAATTAAAAAGAGTGTTGATGCACGCCGGCTTCTGATGCGGCCGCTGAAGAGATTTGCTTTGGTCCTCATATTCCAAGGTGCCATCGGCTACTGGCAGTATTTTTCAGGAGTGCCGATCTGGCTTGTTGCGATTCACGTCGCTACGTCGGTTGCTGTTTGGCTCTGCGCGATTGATGTCTACTGGAGCTCAAGACTTTCGGCTTTACCCAATAGTGTGCTTGACTGATAGACAGCATGTTGGGGGACAATCGGTCGGCCAAGACACTGGTTATAAAGCTCTGTCTCGCAATTGTCAGCTTTTTCGGACTGCTGAGCGGTTTTGAGACATCTGTTGGAGCTGCGTCCTCTGATGATTTTTCAATCATCGCCAGTGTTCAAAATCAGACTTTGGTCGACGGTTCAACTAGTCGCACACCTGTTGCTGGCGTGCTTATAACTGTAACTAAAGCAGACGGAAGCAAAGTAGGCGACGGTAGTACTGATGAAAATGGCTTATGCACGATAGCCGTGCCGAGTCGTGATGATTACCTGATCAAGATTGACCCGTCATCGCTGCCTGATGGACTCACGTTGCTCGATGCCGATAAATCAACAGTTTCGATCTCCAAAGATCTGTTCACAACCAATACCAAACGCGTAACTTTTTTTACGGGCGAAGGTGCATCAGCAGGAGCCAGCGAGACAGAGCGTGTTTTGCAGCGACTTGCTGACGGTATTCGTCTGGGTTTAATAATTGCAATGTGTTCGGTTGGTCTGTCATTGGTGTTTGGCACGACAGGACTCACCAATTTTGCTCACGGCGAGATGGTGACGTTTGGCGGGTTGATGGCATTTTTCTTCAACGTCATCCTCGAGATACCTATCTTGATCTCAGGTCCAGTGGTAATTGTTTTGGGCGGCTTGTTCGGTCTGCTATTCAACTGGGGGATATTTGCACGTCTCACCAAGCGCGGTATCGGATTAATCTCGCAGCTTGTAGTAACTGTTGGGTTGTCAATCATGTTGCGCAACATTTATCTGTTTCAATTCGGTGGGCGCACCAAACAGCTATCTAGTTATTCAAAGCAGGTCAATCTAGAAATCGGACCAATCGGTATAACGCCTCGTGATCTAACCACCGCAATACTTGGAGTGATCATTCTGGTTAGCATCGCGCTCTTTTTGCAAAGATCTCGTCTCGGCAAAGCCATTCGAGCAGTTAGCGACAATGTCCAACTGGCATCGGCGACAGGTATTGATACGCGTAAGGTGATCAAAATTGTTTGGTTCGCGGGAGGCGCATTAGCTGCTACGGGTGGTATTTTCCGCGGCCTAGATGAGCAAGTTAGTTTTTCAATGGGTTCAGACTTGTTGTTTCTTATGTTTGCCGGCATAACTCTCGGTGGTCTTGGGTCGGCCTTCGGTGCTCTCATCGGTGGGTTTTTCATCGGTATTTTTGTCGAGATGTCCTCGCTATTCGTGCCGAGTGAATTGAAAGTGGCTCCAGCCCTGTTTATTTTGATCGTTGTTTTGATCGTTCGCCCCCAAGGAATATTGGGCAAGAGTCAGCGGGTGGGGTGACATGGACTGGAATCAGATTTTTCAAAATACTATTCGCGCTGCAGTCGGGGTTGACGCTATCTATTTTGCGATAGCAGCCATAGGTCTTAACGTTCAGTTCGGATACACAGGTCTCGTCAACTTTGGACAAGCTGCATTCATGGCATGCGGATCGTACGGTCTAGGGATGACGGCTCAATATTTCGGCATCGGTCTTTGGTGGGGCATTCCGCTCGGCATTATTTGTGTAATTGTCTTGGCTCTGATAGTTGGTATACCAACGCTTCGACTGAGAGCCGACTATTTGGCAATTGTTACCATCGCAACCGCCGAAATTGTCAGACTTTTTGTACGTTCGGTCAAGTTCAACAATATTTTTGGTGGCACCGAGGGCATAAGTAACTTCAGTCGCGAATATCGAGATTTGAACCCTTTCGATCCAGGTCAAACTTATGGAGTCGCTCCGTTTCGATTCAGCGGCTACACGTTGATTACGGTCATTGTTGGATGGGTGCTTGTTGCGGTTTTCGCCGCACTGGTATGGCAGTTGATGCGCAGTCCGTGGGGACGAGTAATTAAAGGTATTCGTGAAGATGAAGACGCAGTACGAAGCCTTGGGAAGAATGTTTACGCCTACAAAATGCAGTCATTAATCATCGGTGGAATCATCGGCATGTTCGCCGGCATGGTGTTAGCGCTCGACCGTGGTTCGGTACAGCCAGACAATTACAGCCGAGACGTTACCTTCTATGTGCTCACGGCGCTCGTTTTGGGTGGGTTAGCAAAAGTTTCGGGTTCGATAGTTGGATCAATGCTGTTCTGGGTTCTCTTTGTTCTCTCAGATAATATTCTGCGAGAAATTACGCGGAACGGACCGCTTCGAATCGCCGATTTCACGGTCATTCAAAGCACTCAAGTCGGTGCGGTCAATTACATGTTTGTGGGTCTTGGTCTTATGCTTCTGATGACTTATCGTCCGCAAGGTTTGTTCGGAAATCGCAAAGAGATGGCACTTGATGGACGCTGATCGCATTTACAGTGAGACTGCAAAAGTTGCGCGGGCAGCGCTCGCGTCAGTCGAGGCAACTCCTGGTATAAGAAAACCTGATTCGATACTGAGCGTCGACGGAGTACGCCGGCACTTCGGTGGAATTGTGGCCGTTGATGTCAAACATCTAGAGGTACAACGCGGTTCGATTACTGCTCTGATTGGTCCAAACGGAGCCGGTAAGACGACGTTGTTTAACTTGCTTTCAGGTTTTGATACCCCCGACGTAGGCGAGTGGCGATTTGACGGCCACAACATGAGTCGTGTCGTTGCCCATAAGACCGCGAGCATGGGCATGGTTCGAACATTTCAATTGACAAAAAGTTTGACCAAGATGTCTGTGATTGAGAATATGAAACTTGGGGCGATGCACCAGGTCGGCGAAAAATGGTGGAATGGCTTGCTCCCGTTTATGTGGAAATCTCAAGAACAGAAGATCGAAGAGCGAGCAGACGCTTTGCTGAAGCGTTTCAAAATGGACCACATGCGCAACGAGTACGCAGGCACACTTTCGGGTGGCCAGCGAAAATTGCTCGAAATGGCACGTGCTTTGATGACCCAACCACGCCTTGTCATGCTTGACGAACCGATGGCGGGTGTCAACCCTGCCTTGAAACAAAGTCTGAATGAACACATTCGGGGTCTGCGCGATGACGGCATGACAGTGCTCTTTGTGGAACACGATATGGACATGGTTAACGATGTCGCAGACTGGGTTGTCGTTATGGCTGAAGGAATGTTGATTGCCGAGGGAACTCCCGATCAGATCGGAAATAATCCTCAAGTCATCGAGGCCTATCTTGGCAGCCATCAAGGCAAGTCTTTGTTAGAGGACAAGTCATGAGCGCCTCTGTGCTGAATGTTCATGAATTGGTCGCGGGCTATATACCCGAAGTGAATATCTTGAATGGTTGCAACGTGACGGTTTCAGAAGGCGAGTTCGTCGGCATCATCGGACCAAACGGTGCCGGCAAATCGACCGTGCTTAAGGCAATTTTGGGAGAATGTTCGGTACGAAGTGGTTCTGTGATGCTTGGCGACACAAACATCACAGGGCACCGATCGCACGAACTTGTTGAGCGCGGAGTCGGCTACGTACCACAGAATC
>RFMT01000073.1 GCA_009927565.1 Acidimicrobiia bacterium | reverse complement strand
GCATGGGCATTATCAGCCGAGATACACGACGAATTTGCGAGGACCTCGAGAAATTGAATTCGTGAAATACCCTGAGCCGCGGCGATTTGTTCAAGGGAATGTGCAAGAAGCGGGCCTGCTGCCCCTGTTGCACTCTCTGAGCCAACCTCTTCATGGTCAAATAGTGCAACAACTTGAGTAGCAGCTCCAGATCGCGAATCAAGTAGTGCCGAGATGGCAGCCCAACACGATGCCTGGTTGTCTAAGCGACCGCTAGCAATAAAAGATGAATCAGCACCAAGGATCGACGCCTTATTGGCGTCAAATAATTGCGCGTCTATTTGCACTATTTCGCGGCTTGTACATTTCGTCTGCTGAGCCACCCAATTCATGAAACTCGGACCATTTTGAGCAGATGACCAAGCTGGGTTGAGGTGTAAATGCTTATCAAGTATTAAACCCCGCTCGTTCACTTCGCGGTCTAAATGAACTGCCAACTGCGAAATTCGTGCAACTGGATGAACTGAATTGAAAAGTTTTACCTCACCAGACTTCAAAACAACGTGACCGGCGATTCCCAAGTCACGATCAAGCCAGCTATTTAACAGTGGGCTACCGTAAATCTCAACCTGCAGAGTGTTGAAACCAAATCGACGATCGTCGGGATTCGGTTTGATTCGCAGACCTGGCGAGTCAGTGTGGGCTCCGACGATTCGAAAACCATTTCGCGCAGTCTGCTTGCCCTTCTTCCATGCGACGAGCGAACCAGCTTTGGCTATGAAACCTAATTGAGTATTTTGTATTTCTTTAGTCGAGTAATCGATGAAATTCGCATGCAAAAGTTTTGCAGTCAGATAGTCAACCAAATGGCGAGGGGTCGGAGACGCGTCAAGTTGAGCAAGAATGCTGTCGACCTTTTGCTTGCTCATTCTGAGATGCTTTTCAGTGAAATATCTTGCCCAAAAAAGCTGCACGAGGTAGATGAAAGATCACTCGGTGTCGCACTTTCAAGCTTTGCGATGCAAATAGATAAAGCATCTCTTTGGGTAAATGAAAAATATGCCAAGATCCCAAATAAAGCTAGAAGCAATACTTTTGAGACTAGAGATTTAACGAACTTAAGCACTAAAAGTAGGCCAATCACACTGAATGCAATTGTGCCGAGTCCTAGGTTCTTCGCACTTTCAGAGTCGAGGGTGAACAAGTCCATCCCTCTAGTGTGGCAGGAGTATGACTAATCAATCAGTAAATCTTTCTCCCGGTGGCCCACCCGATACACAATTACCTGAATTTGACCCTGAGGCAATTAGATTGCTGAGTGTCGCTCTCACTGTCGACTTAGACAAACGACGAGATGCAGTTTGCGCAGTGGTTGCCAAGTATCCGACTTTTTTAGATGGTTGGGCTTCAATCGGAGATCTAAGTGATTCTGGTATCGAAGCCTATATGGCCTATCGAGTCGGTTATCACAGAGGACTCGATAGTTTGCGTGCCAACTCATGGCGTGGTTCTGGATTTGTTCGCTGGCGATGCGAATCTAATCGAGGATTCCTGAGATGTCTTGCTGGTCTCGCTAAACAGGCTCGAATAGTCGGGGAAATTTCCGAGGCCGTTCGATGCGAACATTTTTTGATTCAATGCGACCCAAGCGGGGAAGCGAATCATTTGTTGCAATGAGTTCTGCCGCGGATACACATGTTGCGATCTTTGCCGGCGGTAAAAGTAGTCGTTTTGGCAGTCCAAAGATCAAAGCGAAGATTAACGACGACGAGTTTGGTCTGCTGATAATCAATACATTGAAACGAGCTGGATTTGCGCATATCACCTTGATCGGAGGCGACATTGACGACTCTCGTCGTTGGGGTGTTGATTATCTTGAAGATATCTACCCAGAAGCAGGTCCACTTGGCGCATTGATCACAGCGCTTCAATCTTGCCGAAGCGAGCATCTGATGACACTTCCTTGTGATGTGCCATTTATCGATGAAGATACGTGCCAAAGGTTGTGCAATTTGTCGACTGGAGCCCAAGTACGAATAGCGCGTACGGATACTCCTCAGTGGATGTGCGGCACTTGGCGACGCTCGGATCGCGACACCATCGAGCACGAATTCAATTCAGGTGAGCGCGCCGTTCACCGCGTCGTAGCGAAAATGAAGTTCGAGTTTGTGGATGTTTCAAGTGAAAAATTATTGAATGTCAATAATCCAAGTCAGTTGAAATAACAGCACAAACAATTTAGGACATAAGATAACCGAATGACTATTTCTGAGATTTCGATAGCCGAATTTACGACAATATATAACCGAGGTATCAACCTAGTTGATGTGCGCGAAGCTGATGAGTACGAGTCAGGTCATGTTGCTGGGGCGGTAAATATTCCACTGAGTGAATTCGCAAGCCGAGTCGATGAAATCCCTAGTGGGGTGACATACATGATTTGTCGCAGTGGCGGTCGAAGCATGCAGGCCTGTGAATATTGCGTCGATATAGGTAAGGGTGACGTGGTTAATATCGCAGGCGGCACTCTGGGATGGGTTAGTGCGGGCAACGAAGTTGTCCTCGGCGGCAATCCCGAGTGAGCTTTGAGTGGGTTGATTCAGAGAAGGCACTTGATGATGTAATTGACAGTGTTTTGACTGGTTCTCGTTATGCAATTGATACCGAGTTTCATCGTGAGAAAACTTATTATCCGAAACTTGCATTGGTGCAAATTCGATGGGGAACACAAACCGCGCTAATCGACCCGCTTGCGGTTGATCCGCGAAGGCTAGGACGTTTATTTTCAAGTGAAATTTTGGCCGTATTTCACGCAGCGCAACAAGATCTTGAGGTGTTGCGACATGCTTCGAGTGAATCACCACGAAACATTTTTGACTGTCAGGTGGCTGCTGGATTTGTTGGGTTCTCAACACCGTCACTCGCCACATTGGTACAGGCTGTCAAGAAGACTTCACTTTCAAAAGGCGACAGACTCACTGATTGGTTGCGTCGTCCACTGACTGATCAGCAGTGCGCATATGCCGCTGACGATGTCGTTCATCTTTTTGACCTACACGATGAACTGACCAAACAGCTCATCGAGTTCGGTCGGGTTGAATGGGTAAATGACGCATGTGCCGAACTTGTTGGTCGACCGACTGGTCCTCAAGATCCGTCAGATGCGTGGTTGAGACTTAAAGAGGCTCGTGCTCTGAAAGGTTCGTCACGAGGAGTTGCCCAAGCCTTGGCCAAATGGAGAGAAGAGAGAGCGATGCGTAGCGACCTTCCACCGAGACGTGTCATGTCAGATATGGCGTTGATTGGTATTGCCCAACGAATACCAAAGAGTGTTGAAGAACTTGCGAACACTCGTGGTGTGGATGATCGACATCTTTCGGCTGAGTATTGCAAAGAAATCATGACCGCCGTGCGCGAAGGCGCGAAAAAAGCAGTTGTGCTTCCGATTGTTGAGAATGATGACGTTGACAAAATTGCTCGACCCGCTCTGACGCTGATTACTGCCTGGGTGGGCGAGTTGGCAAGAAAACACAAAATTGATGCCACTCTTTTGGCCACGCGAAGTGACATCACTGCATTTCTACGACAGTCTCCGAATGCCAGGTTGCGTGAAGGTTGGCGAGCGGCTCTCGTAGGCGACGATTTAACCCGAATTTTGAATGGAGAAGTGGGTTTGAGTGTTGACCGTGACGGCCATCTCAAACTCGTGAGCTCGGCGACCTCGTAATATCTGCAGTTTCAGTCACAGATCCACGCTTTCAACGGGCGATGTTGCTATGATTTCACCCAATGTCTATCCACTAGGCGGTGACCAAAACCGGTAATCGCCCCAGAGAAATTTGGAGCCCTACCGTG
>RFMT01000064.1 GCA_009927565.1 Acidimicrobiia bacterium | reverse complement strand
GTGAATATGAATGGTGCGAATCCCCCTCTGCTGATGGTGCACGGCTGGGGTGGCTCGCATCAAGAAACTTGGCAAAGCACAGGTATTGAGCAATTGATCAATGAGGCCGGCACAACAGTCATCGGCGTCGATCTCTTAGGGCACGGCACTGCTGAAAAGCCTCACGATCCGACCGATTACTCAGACATTTCAGCGCCAATTCGAAACGCTATTGGTGCGCGATCAACCGCTGTTGATGCAATCGGTTTTTCTCTTGGCGCTATCGCACTGCTCGATGCCGCGTTACATAACCCGAGATACTTTCGAAAATTGATGCTTGTTGGCATTGGTAACGGAGTACTTGAGGCCCATAAGCCGGACGAAACAGAGCGAATCATAAGTGGCATCGATGGAACCGCACCACCAGATGATATTTTGGCGAAACAATTTGGTAACTACGCCAAGAAATCAAATAACGATCCCCTAGCCCTGCGAGCTGCATTGCTACGTCCCCGAAAAGAACCATTTAGCGAAGCGGACCTCAAGAGGATCGAAGCCGAGATCGTTCTCGCGGTTGGCGATCGCGATTTCGTCTTGCCTGCCGATCGACTTGCAAGCGCTTTCGCCAATTGTCGATTTGTCAACTTAAAGAACTGTGACCACTTTGCGTCTACCGAAAATTTCACCTTCATAGATTCTCTTCTAGGATTTTTCTGTGCGCCATAGCGGGCAAAACATAATTGATGGAAAGAATTCATTGTCGATTGATGCGGCAGTTCGTGCTTTGCTGCAAGATTTACTCGTGGCTATCCCAACCGAAACTGTTTATGGGCTTGCCGCCCGAGCATCTAGTCCAAGTGCGGTAAAGAAAATTTTTGTCTTAAAAGGAAGACCAACTGATCATCCGCTGATTTTGCATATTGCAAAAACAAAAGACCTTTCATTGTGGTCTTCAGACCTATCAACTGAGGCGCGAGCACTTGCAGATAAATATTGGCCTGGTCCTTTGACCTTGGTTGTCAGACGCAACAACAAAGTGTGCGATGAAATTACGGGCGGGCGTGACACCGTGGCAATTCGCTGCCCGAGTCACCCGATCACAACCGAATTGCTTTCCCAGTTAGGCGATGCAATTGTTGCGCCCTCAGCTAATCGGTTCGGAAAAGTCAGTCCGACTACTGCTCGACATGTAGCGGAAGATTTTGGTGACGAGATTGATTTGATCTTGGATGGTGGTGAGTGCTCGATCGGTGTCGAGTCGACAATTGTCGACTGCACCACAAACCCGCCACAAGTTCTACGAACTGGTGCGATTACCGTAGATCAGATCCAAATTGATTGTGATATCACGGTCGCACCCGCAAGTGGTGAGTCACGAGCATCGGGAATGCTCGAAAAGCATTATGCACCAAACTGCAAAGTTGAGTTGGCTTCAAATCTAAAGGATGCCGAAGAACGCTTCGAGAAGCTAAATAGTGATGGTCGAAATGTCGAAATCCTCGATTTTGGCGCGGATCATGCGATGTATGCGCGCCAACTGTATTCTCGCTTTCGAGACGCAGATAAGAGGTTGGTTGATGTGGTGATCGCCGTGCAACCTTCAATGACTGGGCTTGGGATCGCCATTAATGAAAGGCTTAAGAAGGCCTCAAACTCATCTGTAAATGCCCAG
>RFMT01000066.1 GCA_009927565.1 Acidimicrobiia bacterium | reverse complement strand
AGTAAGCACCTGCTCTACAACATTGGCGAGGCCGGTGCCGTAAGCATCGTCGAGAGCCAAGATGTATGCCGATTGGTTGCCGTCAGCGACGATAACTTCTGCAAGAACTGCACCCTGGAGGTCGTCCGGTGGTGCATTGCGGAAGAACAGACCGTTGTCTGCGTAGTCAGTCAACTTTGGCGATGTGTTCGCTGGGCTGAACTGAATAACTCCTGCAGCAGTGATCTTGTCGATAACTGTGAGCGATACACCCGATGATGCAGCACCGATAATGGCGTCTACACCTTCTTTGAGCAAACGATCTACAGTCACGCTGGCTGTGTCAGTTGAAGTGTCACCAGAGTCTCCGGCGCTGTATTCAACTGGCTTACCAAGAACGCCACCGTTTTGGTTGAGTACGTCAATTGCGTATTCAACACCGGCAATCATTGGCGCACCAAGGAATGCAAGGTTTCCAGTTTCTGGAAGCAAGCCACCAATTTTGAGAACGCCGTCACCCTTACGAGAAACACCGGTCTTTGAAAGTGGCAATACTGCTGACTCTGGAGCATTTGCAAGTTGGTATGTGGTCAACGAGTCATCAAGACGGTTACCTGCACCAAATTGAAGGATGCCGTACGAAGCCTCAAGAGGCTCGCCGTTTCCGTTCATCGTGTTTGGTCCTGAGAAACCATCAAAGTCGACGTCTTCGCCGGCCTTGACAGCTGCAATGCAATCTGCCCAAGTAGCAGGAGAGCACTTGGTGCCTTCTTTTGAAACAGCGACAATTTGGTCAGCAAGTGCGCTGCCGTCTGTGCCTGCTGCTTCTGCTGCAAGAGCAATCAAGAGAACTGCATCGAACGACTCAGCTGTGTAGTTGAAGTCGGTGAGAGCTTCGTTGCCTTTGCCTGTCCAAAATGCGTTAACTGCATCTTTGAACTCTGGGGTCAACTCAACAAGTGGAGTTGTTCCCTTCATGCCTGACAACTCGCTGCCAGCTTCGTCAACGACTTCGGCCGCTGTCTCTTCTGTAACGGTTTCTTCTGTTGCCGCATCGTCATCGCTGCCGCAAGCGCCAGCCAAAAGGCTGAGACCGACAACAAGCGCGCCGAAACGACGTACTGTGTTTTTCTTCATTTATTTTTCTCCCCCTAGGAGTAGGGCAACGTATTGTCACCCATGGGTTTGGACCTTTAAGCCTATGGAAACGAAAATGCCTTACCAACGCTCAATCGAGCGGGG
>RFMT01000337.1 GCA_009927565.1 Acidimicrobiia bacterium | reverse complement strand
CTTAATAAATGGCGTGACCACGATGCCGCCCATCGAGAGACCCGTCGACGCAACAGCCAGCGCACTCGCGCGTCGCACTTGAAACCATCGCGTCACTACTGTCGTGACTGGCCCCATGCCAGATGCCGACCAACCGAGTGCGTAGAAGCAATAAACAACAAAAAGTTGCCAACGTTGCTCGACAAAGCGCATCGAAAACAACGCGGCGGCGGCAACAGTTGCACCGCCGATGATCATGATTCGCACATCGTGTTTGGCGATGAACTTGGCGATCGGAATACCCGAAACTCCTCCGACTAGAAAAAAGAATGTTGTCGCCAACGAAATCGACGAAACCGACCAGCCAAGTTCGCGACTAAATGCTTGCAGATAAACGGCCAAACCATAGAAACCGAGACCCGAAGAAAAAGTTAAGAGCGTGAAGCAGGCACTGACGACCCACCAACCCGGAAATTTGTCAGTTCGAGTGAAAACGCTTCTTGCCATGACGACTACGACTGTTGCAATTCGTCAATCGCCGCAGCGAGCCGAATGTCGCGATCGGTAACTTTGCCGCCTTTGTCGTGCGAGCGCAGCGAGATTTCAACAACATTCCACGAGTTAGACCAATCGGGATGATGATTTTGTTTCTCGGCAAGTGCCGCGACTTGGGTCATGAACGCGAACGCTTCGGCGAAATTTGCGAACTCAAACTTTTTGTACAGCGCCCCATCTTGTTCTTGCCACGCCTGCGTCACGCGACAACCCTAGGTTGCGTCAGCGTTTGGCGGCTAGTTGAGCGGGGCGTGGCAAGCGACGGCGCCGTGTTTGCTGACACTTAGTGACGGTCGCTCGCTCGCGCATCGTGCGGCAAGTTCAGGCGACAATGTGGCGCGAACATGGCAGCGAGTGTGAAAACGACAGCCCGACGGTGGGTTCGCTGGGCTCGGCAACTCGCCTTGCAATAAAATTCTCTTGCGATTGCGTTCAACTTTCGGATCAGGAATCGGAACCGCCGATAGCAAAGCTTGTGTATACGGGTGCTGTGGATTTGCAAAAATTTCGCGCACCGAGCCCGACTCAACTATCGACCCGAGATACATCACGGCAATATCATCAGCCACATGTTGCACAACAGCCAAGTCGTGCGAGACAAACAGATAACTCAAATTGAGTTTTTCTTGCAATTCAGCCAGCAAATTAAGCACGCCTGCGCGCACACTGACGTCGAGTGCCGAAACAGGTTCGTCAAGTGCAATAATTTTTGGGTTGAGAGCAAGCGCTCGCGCAATTGCGATGCGCTGGCGTTGCCCACCAGAGAACTCGTTCGGATACTTGCTGGCTTGTTCTCGGTTAAGACCAACTAGTTCAAGCAGTTCGACTATTCGCTTATTTTGTTCTTGCTGCGACATGCCGAAGTTTTCAAGTGGTTCGGCAATGGCGTCGCCGATTGGCAAGCGTGGGTCTAACGAAGCAAATGGATCTTGGAAAACAATCTGCAAGTCTTTGCGCATCTTGAGACGCTCGGACTTTGAAAGTTTTTCAACATTGCGACCAAGAACCGTAATCGTGCCGGCCTCAGGCGCGACCATGTTTAGAATCTCGAGCAGCGTGGTTGTCTTGCCACAACCAGACTCGCCGACCAACGCAAGACTGTGACCTTGGCGCAAAACCAAATCAACACCATCTACGGCGTAAACCGAACCGACACGACGGCGCATGAGCGAGCCCTTCAACAGAGGGAAAGTCTTTTGTAAGCCACGAACTTCAAGCGCGACTGCATCGCTGGTCGACGAATCGGCAACATGTGCGGGGCCTTCTTGAAACAACTTACCGGCGTCTTGCAAACCAAAAATTTCACTCTGTCGCGTGCATGCGGTCATTCGCGTTGGCGAGAGTGCAACCAACTCAGGAGTCGCCGATGTGCAAACATCGCTTGCTGCGGGGCAACGCGGCGCAAAAGCACAACCGATCGGCAGGTTCACCGGCGAAACTGGCGCACCAGAAATTGAAGCAAGCCGCGAGCCTGACGCAATGTCAAGTCGCGGAATCGATCGCAGCAAACCAATTGTGTATGGCATCGCCGGTTTGGCATAAACCTCTTCGACCGGCCCCACCTCTACGACTTTGCCCGCATACATAATCGCCACACGGTCAGCAATGCCCGCGACAACACCAAGGTCGTGAGTCACCAAAACAATCGCCGCACCGGTCATGTCACGAGCAGTCTTAAGAACATCAAGAATCTGAGCCTGCACGGTCACGTCAAGTGCAGTCGTTGGTTCGTCTGCGAGCAAAACTTTTGGTTCGTTGGCGATCGCCAATGCGATCATCACGCGCTGACGCATACCACCAGAAAATTCGTGCGGGTATGACTGCGCACGCTCGGCTGGTCGCGGAATGCCGACAATCTCGAGCAACTCAATTGCTCGCTTGTTCGCCGCCTCCGTTGAAATTTCTTTATGGATCAACAACGCTTCGGCGATTTGACGTCCGATCGTATGTACAGGGTTAAGTGCCGACAGTGGATCTTGAAAGATCATCGAAATTTGATTGCCGCGATATTTTGACATTTGATCATCGTTGAGTTCGAGCAGGTTCACGCCATTGAACATCACCGAGCCCGAAACTGTTGCGCTCTCGGGCAACAAACCGATTGCAGCAAGTGAAGTTACTGTTTTGCCAGAACCAGACTCGCCGACGATGCCAAGAACCTCGCCTGCACGAATATCAAGAGAAATATTGCGAACGGCTTGCACCGTGCCCACCTCGCTCGGAAACGAAACTGAGAGATCTCGAATTTCAACCAGTGATTTGGTCATGGCTTCACACTTTTCTTCACACGCAATGCACCTGGGTCAAAGGCGTCGCGAAGGCCATCACCAATAAAGCTGACCGCCAAAACTGTTAGTACAAGAATTGAACCCGAGAACATAAACAACCACGGATAAGTCAACGCCGCACCCGTGCCCTCGGCGATCAACGTGCCGAGTGAAACATCGGGAGCCGCAACACCGAAACCGAGGTAAGACAAACCCGTCTCAGCCAAAATTGCGCCACCGACGTTAAGCGTCGCAGCGATGATCAATACCGATGCCATGTTCGGCAACAGGTGACGGAAAATAATCTTTCGTGTTGGCACACCCATGTATCGTGCGGCACGCACAAAATCACGCTCACGCAGACTCATTGCGAGACCGCGAACTACTCGAGCAGTGATCATCCAGTCAAAAATCGTCAGACCGACAACCAACAGCAGCCAAGTTTTGCCCTGATAAAAACGCGAAAGTATTACAAGCACCAAAAACGAGGGCAAAACGAGCAAAAGGTCGACAATCCACATTGTTACTTTGTCTGCGCGACCACCGAGATAACCGGCAAACGCACCGACTATCGCCGAGAGTCCGGTTGAAAACACGGCGACCAACAAGCCAATAATTAACGACTTCTGCAAACCCCTTGTGGTTTGAGCGAACACGTCAACACCAATCTGGGTTGTGCCAAACCAGTGCGAGGCCGACGGGCCTTTAAGCAAACTCGAGAAGTCGCTTTCTGAATAACTCCATTGACCAATGTATGGGCCACCAAAGGCGAAGAGAAACATAAAAGCGATAACGCCAAGACCGAATACGGCTGTCTTGTTGCGAAAGAATCTGCGACGAATCAGTTGTCCGCGAGAGATTCGCTCTACTGTCGCCACACCAGCAATTTGGTCGGTCGTCATGCGCGCGACCTTACTCGCGGGTCAAGAATTGCCAAGATTACGTCGGCTAGAAAACCCGAGAACAAAACAAGAACAGCGGTGAAAGTAACTACGGCGCTAACCGAGTTGATGTCGTTTTTTGCAACAGCAGCGATGAACCACTGCCCCATGCCATACCAACCATAAATAGTTTCGGTGAATGCCGCGCCGGCAATGAGCAGACCAAAACCGTAAGCAAAAAAAGTTGCCATCGGAGATATCGCAACTCGTAGACCATGCTTGAACAAAGCCTGGCGCTTAGTCAGACCTTTAGCCCGAGCAGTGCGCAAGTGATCGCTA
>RFMT01000203.1 GCA_009927565.1 Acidimicrobiia bacterium | reverse complement strand
TTCTATTTGCAGAGTCGTGGCTTGTCGCAAGAGCAGGCGATGAGCATGATCGTCAACGGTTTCATTGAGCCTGTAACTCGCACTTTGCCAATGGAATACGCCGTCGAATGGAGTCGTCTAATCGAATTGCAAATGGAAGGCTCGGTCGGCTGAGACAAGCCAACTGCAGTAAAATTTTTTTATGGCGATGCGAACCGAGTGCAAACACTTTGAGAGTCGCACATATTCGAACGGCGATGCGATGCGCCGATGTCGTCTTGGCTTGGCGCCTGATGCACCTTGGCGATGCCCAGATGAGTGCGCCAAGTTCGATCATCGCTCGGTTGACATCGGCTGGGCGCACGGCTCGATCGTGCCGACTGCGATGCCAGCAGAACCAGAAAGTGTGCGTGACGGCAGCGCGGCTTCTGTGCTGGGCGAGGCCGAGGCGATTATCAACGCCATGGCCGATGACATTGCCGCAGAGATAAAAGAGAAGAAGAATAAAAAGAAGAAGCGCAAACGCAAATGAGCACACTCGCGCTACCAACTGTCGATGAAGAAATCTGGCGCTACAGCCGCATCGGCGAACTTGATCTTGGCTCGTTCAAACTTGGCAAACTTTCGACCAAAGTTGATGCTTTAAGTGACGCCAAGCAAATAGTCTCGTCGACATCGAAAGTTGCGGCGCGCACATCGACTGACATTTTCGAAGAGCTAAACGGCCAGCATGCTCAACTGACGGCGATAGCCACTGCCAAGAACCAGGTGGTCGCTGAGCCAATTGTGATCACTCATTTTCTCGATGAGTCAGGCGTTGTCGCATATTCGCGTCTAGTTGTCGATGCCAATGAAAATAGTGAAGTAACGATTGTCGAGCGCTTCGTTTCAAGTGCCAATGCAAAGTCGCTGGTCGTGCCGGTTGTCGATATTCGCGCTTCTCAGTCGGCACGGGTTACTTACGTAGCGATCAATGAACTCGGTGCGGCGACGTGGCAAATCGGTTATCAACAAGCGGTCGGTCAACGCGACTCAACGATGCAGATGTTCACGGTTGCATTGGGTGGCGATTATGCACGAATGCGCGCCGAGGTGCGTCTTGAAGGTCAAGGCGCCAGCGCCCAGCAAGTTGCGCTCTACTTTGCCGACGAAAATCAAATGCACGACTTTCGCACGCTTCAAGACCATGCGGCACCGCGCACGCACAGCAATTTGTTGTTCAAAGGCGCGGTCAAAGACACGGCAAAGAGTGTTTATACGGGTCTTATTCGCATTCGCGAAAACGCGACAAAGTCAGAGGCGTTTCAAACAAATCGAAACTTGACTTTGTCAAATGGTGCATGGGCAGAAAGTGTGCCAAATCTTGAAATCGAAACAAATGATGTCAAGTGCAGCCACGCAAGCACGGTCGGGCCGATCGATGAAGAGCAGCGCTTTTATCTCGAGAGTCGTGGCATTCAACCCGAAATCGCCGAGCGACTCGTAGTGCTTGGCTTCTTTGACGAAGTTCTTAACCGATTGCCAGCATTGCCTTTTATTGCCGGCTTGCGTGAACTCGTGAGCGCGAAACTTCTAGGAGCAAAATCGTGAGAAGAAAGGTTTGCAGACTCGACGAACTTGTCTCAGGCAAGGCGCGCCGTTTTGAAATCGATAGCCGGGCAATTGCTGTCGTACGAATCGACGACAAGGTTTATGCAATCGGTGATAAGTGCAGCCATGCTGATGTCGCGTTGTCTGAAGGCGAAGTGCTCTGCGACACCAAAGAAATCGAGTGCGTTCGTCACGCAAGTTCGTTCAGCCTTGAAACTGGCAAACCAAACACTTTGCCTGCGACTCAGCCAGTGCCTGTTTATGTTGCAACTATTGACAACGGTGATGTGTTTATCGAGGTTTCAAAATGACGATTCTCGAGATCAAAAACCTCGCCGTCTCGGTTGGCGGTTCACAGATATTGAACGATGTTTCGTTGACCATTAAGTCGGGCGAGGTGCACGCAGTTATGGGCCCGAATGGTGCAGGCAAGTCGACTCTGTCGGCTGCACTAATGGGCAAACCTGGTTATGTCGTTACTGGTGGCTCGGTCAAACTTGACGGTGTCGACGTTTTGGCGTTGCCGACTTGGCAGCGAGCCACAGCGGGTTTGCACTTGATCATGCAATATCCGACCGAGATACCGGGTGTGATGTTGCAAGATGCGATGAGCGCGGCACTTGATGCCCGCAAACGTGACACAACAAATTTGCGATCTTTAATTGCGACCGAGGCAACGCGAATTAGTTTTGATACCGAACTCGTAGACCGTGCGGTGAATGTCGACTTTTCAGGTGGCGAGAAAAAACGCAACGAAACAGTTCAGCTCGCCGTGCTACAGCCCAAAATTGCAATTCTTGACGAACTCGACTCAGGTCTCGACATTGATGCTCTCCGCGACTGCGCCCAGCGCGTTGAAGATGCGACTCGAGAAATGAATCTTGGCGTTCTGGTTATCACGCACTACAGCAGATTATTTGAGCAACTCAAGCCAGACTTCGTGCATATTTTGACCAACGGTCGAATCGTGAAGAGTGCTGGCCCCGAACTTGCAGACGAACTCGAAGTCACTGGCTACTCCGCCTACTCGAACTAATTAATAAACGTATAAATAAAAATGGCGGGCAGTCCTTTCGGACTACCCGCCATTTATTAAATTAACTTCTAATTACTTGTTCTTAGTAAATCCGACCTTTGTCCAGTCAATTGATGTGAAACCGAATGCGCCGAAGTTGGCAACATTCTTTGGCACACCAACGACGTTATTGCGCTGGAACAATGTGATCGAGTGAACGAGCTTGTAGACCTCTTTGTCGGCCTGGTTAGCAAGTTCGCAACGCTTCTTGAGATCAAGAATGTTGTTCGCCTT
>RFMT01000374.1 GCA_009927565.1 Acidimicrobiia bacterium | reverse complement strand
CCGAGCGCGAGACCTAATTGCCGAAGAAGACGACCTAGCGCGCGCATTGGCATCAACTTGGTCACGCGACCCCGAGCAGACATACCCACGTCTGCACTCTGAGATCGACGCATTTTTAGAGAACACATCAGCTAAATCGATCATTTCTCTCAGCCCAGTTGCCGACTCACCTACTTCGTCAACAATTGTTTCATCGACTTGGGGTCAAGCAACCGGCGACACCGAAGCACTCGCAAGTCGCATCTTGCGACTTGTAACGAAAAGATTTCGAGTTGTCATCGCCGCCGATACACCCAGTTCGGCTCAGAGATTCAACGAAGTTCTCACTCTTGAAGGCATCACGGTCAGATCGCCACAACAAGACTCAAGTTCTGTCGCCAGCCCTGGCGTTTCGATTGTTGTCTCACCTATGCACAGTGGCTGCATTCTCAACGATCACGAGTTGGCGATAATCACAGAAAGTGATCTAACAGGTCGGCGTCGAACACATCGCCACGTAAAACCGCCAAAACGAAGTTCGTCGAGCATTTTCGAAGACTTGAAGCCCGGTGACTATGTCGTCCACCAAGTTCATGGTGTTGGCAAATATCTCGGCATGGCCAAACAATCAATGGGTGGTGTCGAGCGCGATTATCTACATCTGCAATACAACAACGGCAACCTCTACGTACCCACAGATCACATTGACGCAATTCGTCAATACATCGGTGGAGATAAACCGACTCTCAACCGCATGGGTGGTTCAGACTTCGCGCGCGCGAAATCGCGAGTGCGCAGCGCTGTTCGCGAAATTGCCCAAGAACTCGTCGTTCTCTATCAGCGTCGTATTTCTGCAGTCGGTCACGCGTTTTCAACAGACACCGCATGGCAAGACGAGATGGAAGCGGCGTTTCCGTTTGTTGAAACCCCCGACCAACGCATCGCGATCAGCGACACCAAAGCCGACATGGAGCGTGAAGTACCAATGGATCGTCTTGTTTGCGGTGATGTCGGTTTCGGCAAGACCGAGGTCGCAGTTCGCGCCGCGTTTAAGTGCATTCAAGACGGAAAACAAGTTGCCGTTCTCGTGCCGACAACACTTCTTGCCTCGCAACACGGTGCGACTTTTGCGTCGCGGTTCGCCGGCTATCCGATTCGCGTCGAGGTTTTATCACGTTTCTTGACGGCTGCTCGCGCCAAGAAAGTCGTTCGACAACTTGCCACTGGCGAAATCGATTGTGTCATCGGCACCCACCGACTTTTGCAAGAAGGCGTCAAATTCAAAGACTTGGGTCTGTTGGTTGTCGACGAAGAACAACGATTCGGCGTGCAACACAAAGAACAAATGAAGCAACTTAAGACAAACGTCGACGTACTTACGTTGACCGCGACGCCGATTCCACGCACGCTCGAAATGAGCCTCGTTGGCATTCGTGATTTGTCGTTGCTTCACACACCGCCAGCCGACCGTCAGCCAATTCTCACTTTCGTCGGCGAAGAAGACGACCGAGTCGCAACCGAGGCAATCCGACGCGAACTTTTGCGCGACGGCCAAGTCTTCTGGGTTCATAATCGAGTCAAGACAATCGAAGACCGTGCACGCACACTTCGCCAACTCGTGCCAGAGGCGCGTATTGCCGTCGCGCACGGACAAATGGACGAAGCAATTCTCGAACGGACAGTTCAAGATTTCTGGGAAGGCAAATTCGACGTCTTGGTCTGCACGACGATCATCGAGAGTGGCATCGACATGCCAACCGTAAATACGCTCGTCGTTGAGCGCGCCGATCTGCTCGGCCTTGGTCAGTTGCACCAGCTTCGCGGACGTGTCGGTCGCAGCGGTTCACGAGCATACGCATATTTGTTTCATCCACGTGACCGCGCACTTTCAGAAGATGCCTACGAGCGATTGCGCACGATCGGCGAAGCGACCGAACTTGGAAGTGGTTTCAAGATTGCGATGCGCGACCTTGAAATTCGTGGTGCAGGCAATTTGCTTGGCGAGGCACAAAGCGGCCACATCGCCGCAGTTGGCTACGACCTCTATTGTCAACTCGTCACCGAAGCAGTCGCTGAGATGAAGGGCGAAGTTCCGCAAGTTGCAGTCGAACTAAAAATTGACGTACCGGTCACCGCGTTTTTGCCCAACGATTATGTTTCAAAAGAAGAAATGCGTCTCGACGCATATCGACGACTAGTCGCCGTTAAGTCGCATGCCGACGTCGAAGATATCCGCAATGAATGGCAAGACCGATACGGCGAACTACCCGAACAAGCCACAGCGCTACTTGTCGTTGGCTCGCTGCGAGCAGAATGCCATCGGCTAGGTTTGCGCGAAATTGTCGTCGCCGACAATAGAGCCAGGCTCGCACCAATCAATCTCAAAGCCAGTGAATCAATGCGTCTTGTGCGATTGTCGCCGACTGCCACATATCGCGAGCAAACCGGCGAACTCAACATCGCGATTCCGCGCGGACAAGACGCCGCAACATATTTAGTTGGCTTCATGCAAGGGCTTGTAGAACAGTAAGAACTAGTGTGAGTGCGATGAAAAACAATTCTTTGGTCGTTAAATCTGCTTTGCTCGCTGCCGTGGCTATTTTTGCAACGGGTTGCGGATCAACGTCGAACGCAGCCGCAGAGATCAATGGCCGAAAAATTTCACGCGCTGAACTCGAAAAAACAGTCACCGAGTTAAGTGAGGCTGGCCAAACACCCGTCGTAGATGGCGAAGTTGACGGAGAAACAGTGCGAAGCATTCTTTCGGCACTCGTGCAAGGTGCAGCGACCGACCAATTGCTAAAAGAATACGGCGAAGAAATCACACCAAACGATCGCGAGTCGATCAAAGCCAAAATCGCCGAAAACACCGATACGTCGACATACACGCAACATCTCAAAGATTTGATCGTCGAACTCAATGCCGGCACTCTCGCACTTGCCCGACTCAAAGCACCAGACGCCAAAAAGGCCGCCGAGATGTATGAAAAGGCGCCAGGTTCTTTGGGCGTTCTTTGCGTGCGACACCTCGTTGTCGAAGCCGAAGCGACTGCCAACGAGGCATTGGCCAAGTTCGACGACGGCGCAGAATTCGCCGAACTCGCTGGCGAGTTTTCTACTGAACCAAATGCCAAAGAGTCGGGTGGCGCACTCGGCGGCACCGACAATGCGTGCATCACTTTGGCCGAATATCAAAGTGGCTTTGACGCCGATTTCACAGCGGGTGCGCTGCTGGCAAAACCAGGCGTCGCCTACGGCCCGGTTAAATCAAGTTTTGGCTATCACGTTATTTACGTACGACCGTTTACTGAAGTGTCAGAAGATATTTCAAAACTGTTGGCGACAAACGCCGGTGTAAATTTATTGACTGGCTTCATAGCGACTTCAAAAATCAAAGTTGACTCTGCATACGGCGTCTGGAATGCAGCCCGCGGTGGCATCGTCACTAGTTAATCGAACGCTAATGATTAGCGCATGACGGCGCACATAAAAATAGTTGGCCTCGGGCCTGGTTCGGACGATGCAATAACGACCCAAACGCTGCGCGAAATCCAAAATTCGACGCATCGATTCATTCGCACCACAAGACACCCGAGTGCGCATCTCGTAAACGACGCAATTAGTTTCGACAAAGAATACGAAAATCACGACAAGTTCGAAGATGTCTACCAAGCAATCGCCGACAAATTGATCGCTGCTGCAAAGCAACACCAAGAAATCTTGTATGTCGTGCCGGGCTCACCGCTCGTGCTTGAGCACACAGTACAACTTTTGTTGCAAAACAAGTCAGTAACCACAGAAATTCTGCCCGCAATGAGTTTTCTCGACGTTGTTTGGAGTGTGCTTCAGATTGACCCAGTAGACGCAGGGGTGCGAATGATCGACGGACATCGATTCACCGAACTTGCGGCTGGACTAACTGGTCCACTTCTTGTTGCTCAATGCCACGCCAATTGGGTGCTGTCGAACATCAAGTTGGCACATGAGTCGGCGAACGGCGACGAACCCGTCGTCATTTTGCATCATCTCGGACTCGACGATCAAAAAATTATTCACACAACTTGGCAAAACCTCGACCGTGAAATTGAACCTGACCATCTGACATCTATTTACATTCCAAAACTTGCAGAACCAATAGCCGGTGAAATGGCCAAACTGCACAGTCTTGCTCGCACATTGCGCGAACAGTGTCCGTGGGATGAAAAGCAAACCCACGATTCGCTCGTTCGCTATTTGATCGAAGAGACCTACGAAGTGGTCGATGCAATAGGTGCGCTTGACCCAGACGATCAAGCAACCGACGAAAAGTTCATCGAAGAACTAGGTGATCTGCTCTATCAAGTTGAATTTCATGCAACAATCGCCGAGCAACAAGGTCGATTCAGCATCGCTGATATCGCCCGCTCAATTCACGACAAACTTGTTCGCCGCCACCCACACGTATTCGGCGATGTATACGCTGAAACTGCCGACGCAGTCGTCACAAATTGGGACGCGATCAAGCAGCAAGAACGCGGCGAGGTCACAGAAAAATCAGTCTTTGATGGCGTGGCAAGTTCTTCACCGTCTTTGATGTATTCAACCAAACTGCAAAAGCGTGCCGCTGAGTTTGGTTTTGACTGGCCCGACAGCAAAGGCGCGTCCGACAAAATCGCCGAAGAACTCGGCGAACTAAGCAAAGCCGTCGAGTCAAAGCAAGACGCGAGCGAGATCGCATTAGAACTTGGTGATGTGTTGTTTAGCGTTGTGAATTTGTCGCGTCATCTTGGTGTCGACGCCGAAACTGCTTTGCGCTCGGCTGCAGATAAATTTCGCAGTCGATTTCAAAATGTCGTCGCATTAGCTGAGCAGCGTAAACTCGATCTCGCGAAATGCTCACTAACCCAACTCGACGAACTCTGGGAAATCGCGAAACAAAATCCGTAGAAATCAAGCAGCAAAATGTTGCGGACTAAGGTAGATGCCGATGACAGCAATCAAACGAGTTCATGCCCGCGAGGTGCTCGATTCTCGGGGTAATCCGACGGTTGAAGTCGAAGCAACTCTCGAGTCAGGTGCATTCGGCCGAGCGATTGTGCCGTCAGGCGCCTCGACAGGTGAACACGAAGCCGTCGAAATGCGAGATGGCGGAAAGCGTTATCTGGGTAAGGGTGTTGCAAATGCCGTAAATAATGTCAACACCGAGATCGCCAAGTTGTTGGTTGGCCTAGATGCGGGCGATCAAAAAGGCGTCGACAACAAAATGATCTCACTTGACGGCACACCAAACAAGGCTCGCCTCGGCGCAAACGCAATTCTCGGTGCAAGCCTCGCCGTCGCCCACGCAACGGCGGTTGACAAGAAACTTCCGCTTTACAAATCGATTGGTGGTGACGCCGCCGTGACAATGCCGGTGCCGATGATGAATGTAATGAACGGTGGTGTCCATGCTGACAACAACATTGACCTTCAAGAATTCATGATCATGCCAATCGGCGCCGCAAGTTTCAGCGAGGCATTGCAATGGGGTGTCGAGACCTATCACACTCTGAAGTCTCTTTTGAAAGCAAAAGGCTTGTCGACTGCAGTCGGTGACGAAGGTGGTTTTGCACCAAACTTGGCAAACAACGAGTCGGCCATCGAATTTTTGGTCGACGCAATCATCAAAGCAGGTTTCAAACCTGGCAAAGACATTTCAATTGCTCTCGACCCGGCCATGAGCGAAGTTTTCAAAGACTCCAGATATCACCTTGCCGGCGAGAACAAAGTTTTAACGAGCGACGAACTCGTTGACTGGTGGTCACAGTTGGTCGCTCGCTACCCCATCGTGTCGATCGAAGACGGAATGGCAGAAAACGATTGGGACGGTTGGAAACTGTTGTCAACAACGCTTGGATCTCGAGTGCAACTTGTTGGCGACGATCTTTTTGTCACCAACCCAAAGCGACTTCAAATGGGTATCGATAGAAATACCGCAAACAGCGTGCTAGTCAAGGTCAATCAGATCGGCACTCTCACCGAGACGTTAGAAACCGTCGCACTCGCAAATGCGAACCGATACTCAAGTGTCATGAGCCATCGCAGTGGCGAAACCGAAGACTCGACGATTGCCGATCTCGCCGTCGCGACAAACTGCGGTCAAATCAAAACTGGTGCTCCGGCGCGAAGCGACAGAGTCGCGAAATACAATCAGTTGTTGCGCATTGAACAAGAACTCGGTTCACGCGCTGAATATCCATCTTTGTTCGGGCACTCCACCAAATAACTCATTTTTCAGGCTTGCAGAGGCCAGAATAGAGATGTGAGTTCAACAACCGAACGAAGCATAAATGTCTCGCGTCGCAGCAGGTTGGCGATAATGCCCGTCGGTATATTTTTCATAAGCGCGGTGTTGTTGGCACTATTCGTCATTCCGATGCGCACGTGGACACAACAGCGAGCCAGCGTGGCTGAAAAGAATCAGCAGTTCGCCGCGTTTGAAGACATCAACGATGCGCTACAAGAAGAAGTTGATGTCTTGAAAACCCCTGAGGGAGCGCAAGAAGCAATTCGATCGTCGTTGGGGTATCTCTCGCCAGGCGAATTACGCGTGCCGATGCTCGATATGCCTCGCGCCACAGCAAACCTGCCTGACAAATGGCCCTATACGGTAGTTGCAAATATTTTGCAGGTGCGAACAGCGCAGGCTATTCGCAATGGCAGCGTTGAAATACTGAATCCGCTTCAGCCATAACCGCCGAAATCATATAGATTCATCC
>RFMT01000354.1 GCA_009927565.1 Acidimicrobiia bacterium | reverse complement strand
AATCGTGTATAAATATTGCGTGTCGGTTTACGCAATTGTCCTCGCCGCGGGCGAAGGCACTCGAATGCAGTCAACTCGGCCAAAGCCGCTACACAACATTTGCGGCCAAGAAATGGTCATCCATGTCATCGGCGCATTACGCGAACTACAACTCAAAAAGACCGTGATTGTCGTAGGCCACGCCGCCAAACAAGTAACTGAAGTCGTCACCAAACAAGCACCAAAGTGGGCCCACGTTTCTTTTGCCGAGCAAAAAACTCAACGTGGCACTGGTGACGCAACAATCGTTGGACTAACCAGCGTCGACGCTGCAGCCGGCGCCACCAGCGAAGTTTCTGACACTTCAACAATCATCGTCATGCCGGGCGATACACCGCTGTTGAAAGCAAGCACGATTTCAACTCTGATCAACGAGCAGCAAAACTCGAACAACGCGGCGACGGTATTGACCGCGTTTGTCGATACACCGACTGGTTACGGTCGAATTGTTCGCGCAAAAGACGACCGCATTCTGAAAATTGTCGAAGAGCGAGACGCGTCGCCAGAAATCAAATCAATCCACGAAATCAACACCGGCATCTATGCATTCCGTCGTGATCTTCTCGGCCCCGCACTGCGCCGAATCTCGAACAAAAACTCGCAATCTGAGTATTACCTAACTGATGTCATAGAAGTTCTGGCCAGCATGGGTCACCACATCGGTTCACATACGGCACCCGCCAACGAAGTCAGCGGCGTCAATGACCGCTGGCAACTGGCGATGGCCGAGCGCGAACTGCGCAGTCGCACCAACACGGCTTGGTTGATGTCGGGCGTAACGATGTTTGATCCGCAACAAACGTTTATTGACGTCACCGTAAAAATCGGCAAAGAAGTCACCCTTTTGCCGGGCACGATTTTGCAGGGCAGCACAGAAATTGGCGACAACTGCGAAATTGGTCCGAACACTCGGCTTGTCAACACTCGCGTTGGCGCTGGTTCTCGAATCGAAATGTCTAATGCCCGTGACGCGAAAATCGGCAAGAACTCAAAAGTCGGCCCGTTTGCCAATCTCGAACCTGGCACGGTCGTACCCGACACCGATTAACGCAACCCGCGACCACCGCATTGGGCTGGCGAGCCCCCAACCAGTTCGTTCTAAGATGGCTCACAGTGAATAAGACCATCGACAAAGTCACCACAAAAAGAATGGCCATCTATTCGGGCCGCACACACCCAGCACTTGCCGAAGAAGTCGCACAACACTTGAATGTTCAACTCGGCGACGCAAACATCGTCGAATTCGCAAACGGAGAATTGCGTCCACGATTTGGAGAGAGCATTCGCGGTGGCGACGTGTTCATCATGCAAACACATTGCAGCCACGACGGTCGCAGCATCAACGACTCGATCATGGAGCAATTAATAATGATCGACACGGCTTATCGCGCGTCAGCAAAACGCGTCACCGCAGTTTGTCCTTTTTATGGATACGCACGACAAGACCGCAAAGCAGAAGGACGCGAACCAATTACCGCCCGCCTGATTGCAGACATGTTCAAAGCGGCAGGTTCTAAGCGAATGGTTTCAATCGACTTGCACAGCGGACAGATTCAAGGCTTCTTCGAAGGTCCTGTCGATCACCTCACTGCGATACCAGTGCTCGAACAGTACGTTCGCGATAACGCTCGCGAGGGCCTCGTAATAGTTTCGCCAGATGCTGGCCGAGTAAAAGTTGCCGAACGATTCGCTCAACATCTCACTGACATGAGCGCTGACGTTGCTTTCATCAACAAACGACGCCCAAAGAACACGACCAACGTCGCTGAAGCCAAAGAAGTTATCGGTGATGTCGAAGGGCGACTGTGCATTCTCGCCGACGACATGATCGACACAGGTGGCACAATTTGCAGCGCAGCCGAGTTGCTTTATGCTCGCGGCGCAAAAGAAGTTTGGGCAATGGCGACTCACGGCGTGCTGTCTGGCCCTGCTGTCGACCGACTGAACAAATCGCGAATCTCGCGAGTCGTGCTGACGAACACACTGCCACTCGCACCCGAAAAACGCATCGCCAAGTTCGAAATTCTCTCGGTGGCCAAGATCTTGGCTGACGCACTCTCGGCAGTGTTCGAAGACACCAGCGTCAGCGATCTCTTCGGCGGCGAAAACCAGTCGTAAACGACGCAAAACTGCTCAGATTTCGGCGATATCGCCGTTGATTTCTGTGGCAACTATCGGCTTTGGCCCTTAGAATAAAAAGCCGTCATTTGGTTGACGACTTTTACTATTTCCGGAGCAATCATGCCAACATCACTCAAAACAAAAATTGGTCGCGCAATCGGCAGTGCAGAGTCACGTCGCCTTGTCTTGGCTGACCAAATTCCTGCCGTTGTTTACGGCCACGGCATGACACCAGTCAAAGTCACTGTTGACCGACGCGATCTGCGACTTGCTCTTGCCGGCCCCGCAGGTGCAAACACAATTCTTGAACTCGAAGTTGGTGACACGAAATATCCGGCAATCGTCAAAGAGTTGCAACGCGACCCAGTGAAGCGCGTCGTTCGCCACGTCGACTTCATGCAAATTTCGCTCACCGAATTGATCACAATGGACATCCCAGTTCACCTCAAGGGCACAGCCAAGGCAGTTCTTGCCGATGGTGGTTTGGTCGACGCAACTGTCAACACAATTCAAGTTCGTGCGACTGCGGCAAATATTCCGAACGAAATTTTGATTGATATCACCAACATGGGCATGGAAGATGTCATTCATCTTTCAGAAATCGAATTGCCAGCAGGCTGCACCGCCGTTGGTGACCCAGATTTGGTTGTTGTCACAGTGCTCACGACAAAAATTGAAGAGGTCGCACCAGTTGCTGCTGTCGCAGCCGAGGTGAAGCAGGCGCTGCTCCGGCTGAGGGTGCAACACCTGCAGCAGGTGCTGCACCTGCGGGCGACGCCAAACCTACGGCGTAAAACTAAATGGCGCTGTTCGGTCGCGCGAAGCGACCTGAGCGACGCGGTAGCGAGTTTGACTTTCTAATCGTCGGATTGGGCAACCCTGGCACCAAATTCTCGCGCACGCGACACAACGTCGGCTTCGAGACGATCGAACTTCTCGCAACTCGATTTAACGCGACACTAAAAGCGGGGCGTGATCGCGCACTATTCGCCGAAGTTAACACAACGGTGAATGCACAGACCAAACATTTGCTATTGGCGATGCCAACAACTTTCATGAACGAGTCCGGAAACGCGGTTGGTCCACTCGCCCGCCGTTACGCGATTAGTGATCCACTCAAAATAATTATCGTCCACGATGAACTTGATTTAGAACCAGGTGTCGTGAAAATAAAATCTGGCGGTGGCCTCGCGGGTCACAACGGTTTGGCATCAATCACCCAGCACTTAAAAACTCAAGACTATTTACGGGTGCGAATCGGTGTCGGCAAGCCGCCGTCAAAAGAACAAGGCGGCGATCATGTTCTTTCGAAGATTCCGGCACGCGAACGTGAATTGCTCGACATTTCAGTGCAAGTTGCTGCCGATGCAGTTCAATTAATCGTCGCCGAAGGTCTCGATGCTGCAATGCGCAACATCAATGCCCGCTAGGCGCAACGAGACATGAAATCGCTCGGCGCGCTTCACGAACTCGCGCCAACTCTCAGTTTTGAACCAGCATTAAGCGCGGCACTCGGAGAACAAAGCGCTTCGATCATTTGCGCCGATCACGCTTGGGCGTTGCTATTGGCGGGTCTTGCTCAACGAACCGAAGACGAAATAGTCGTAGTCGCCACGCCGACAGGCATGATGGCCGGTCAGTTGCGCGATGATCTTCTTGCATTTCTGCCCGAACGAGATGTCGCGTTGTTTCCAGCGTGGGAGACCCTGCCGTTCGAACGCGTCAGTCCGAATTGCGAAACTATGGGCAAACGCCTCGAAGTATTATGGCGAATCAAGAACGACCGACCGAAGATAATTGTCACTGGTGTGCGTGCGCTCTTGCAACACTTGAGCAACACGGTTGTCGAACCGGTCGAAATCTTGCCAAAGTCACAACTTGATACAGAAGAACTCGTCGCGACGCTTGCCAAGTTCGGTTACCGACGAGAAGAAATCGTTGAACATCGCGGCGAGTTTGCCCGGCGCGGCTCAATCATCGACGTGTTTCCGTCGACAGCCGACGCCCCAATTCGTATCGACCTCTGGGGCGACGAAGTCGATCGACTTACTACTTTCAACGTCAACGATCAGCGCAGCACCGACGATCTGACATCGGTGAGAATTTTTCCAGCACGAGAGGTGATAATCAATGAAGCCGTCGCCAAAAAAGCGCAGGGGTTGATCGCCAAAGAGCCGTGGGGTCAAGAAAATTGGGACCGCATCTCGCAATCGATGACTTTTGATGGCATGGAAAGTTGGTTGCCGTGGGTTGCAACAGATGACGAAGTGCTTACTGATGTCTGTAGCCAAAGTTCGCCGATGCACATCGTGTTGATCGAGCCGCGCCGCATGCGCGA